>CAYQRP010000113.1:0-4350 GCA_964419815.1 uncultured Luteolibacter sp.
GCTTTTTCGATGAAACCATCGGTTTCGCGCGGATTGCACGGCCAACTGTGATGCACCGGCATGTTCCAACGAAGGTAACGCGCGAGTGGCGAATGGCGGATGGCATCGGGATCATTGATTCGAATCAAATGCATGTCCCTGCCAAGCTTGCGAAGCCTTTGAGCACCGAGACCCGCGATGATTTCCGATTCGAGGTCGGCAAAAATTTCCGCGATGCGGACGAGCCATGTCGCATCTTTTTCCTGCGCTGTTTCGCCGGCAATCATCAGGGTTTGATCATCGCCCATTCTTTCCAAAACTGCGCGGTTTGTTCGGGGTCGGGCACGACTTCGAGCAAGGTGATTTTGCCATTCGGATCGAAGGCATCGAGATCATCGGCACGACGAACCTTCAGGTGGGTCATGCCCCAAAGTTTGGCAAAACCCGATAGTTCTGCCTGATGCGGATTGCTCATGCACTCGGCCGCGCGCGGGCTCATTGATGCGAAACGCGGCAAGTTTTTGAAAATGCCGCCGCCATGGTTTTGCAGCACCGCGAGGACGAGTCCGCTTGGTTTCAGTTGTTCGAGCACAAATGGTGCGGCGAGATCGTAGAGTGCGGTGAGGTCGCCGATGAGCGCCCAGGTTTCCGAATCGTCGGCCGTCCATCCAAGCCAGGTGCTGATCTGTCCATCGATGCCGTTGGCGCCGCGGTTGGCGCGGATGTTGCGCATCGGGCGCGCCCATTGCGCGAAAGAATTCCATTCACGGATCGGCAGGCTGTTGCCGAGAAAGAGTCCGCGGCCAAGGCAGGCGTAGTTGGAAATCGTGCGAACCAGTGCCGGCTCGCTGTCGGGAAAGCGCTCGAGCAATTCGTCGATGCGCGCAGCGCGAGCGGAAGCATGACGCAACAAATCGAGCGCGTCCTCAGCCGCTTCGATCGGCCCAAGTGCAGGGATCACGCGGTTGAGCGGGCCGCGCGTGACCTCACATTTTCTGGCAAGACCCGGCAAGCCATTGCGGCAAATCGACCAGACGGAAATTTCAGGAAGATCCTCAAGGTCGCGCCAAAAGCGTCCGCTCGGCACTCCGCCAAGCCGCAGCACTTTGCCGGGCGGATTGGCGCGCAACACGCGGTCCTCGTCATGAATCGCCAAGGCCTGCAACGCCTCTCTCAATCCGCTGGTGGCTTCCGCGACCACGGGCGCGCCCAGCTCGCTGCAAAAATGAAAGACCTCTTCGTGCTCTGCCGGATCAAGGCTGCCAATCATCACGACCAATCCGCGGTAAAGGTCGTCGCGCAGCCAGCGAGCGAGCGCCGCGACATCGAGTCGATCCTTCGCAGGTTCAAACTCCGCAGGTTTGGCATTGAGAAAATTTTCATCGCCTGGAGCGAAGTCCTCGCCCAACTCAGGATTGAGGTGCAGAGGCCCTTTGCCGTCCCATTCCTCAATCTGATTACGATGGGCATAGTAGCTGAAAATCCCCGGCTGAACGATTGCCTGCGGGGCACCCGATTCGCGGAAAGATTCGGGTCGGTCGGCGGTGATGGCGACCAAGGGTCTTGCTTGGTAATGCGCCTCGATGATCGCCGGCAAAAGCTCGGCAGCGGCCGTGCCACTGGTGGTGACAACCGCACAGGGCTGGGCGGTTTTCATCGTGCGGCCCAATGCGAAGAACCCCGCGCTGCGCTCCTCGAAGTGTCTCCAAAGCCGCACTTTTCCAGCTGACTCCGCGCGCGCCAACGCCTCGATCAGCGTGGCATTGCGCGCACCCGCACAAATCACAAACTCGCGAATCCCTGCAGCGAGACAGCGATGGATCGTTTCAACGGCGGTCTTCCAGGTATCCACAATGATGGCTTGGTAGCGGTGGGCGCGCGATCAGCCGCCGGTGCGCGGTGTGCGCTTTTTCTGTGAATCTGGCGTCACATTGCGCATGCCGTTGCGTTGTTGCTTTTGCAGTTCGGCCTGACGCTCGGCCATGCGCTGCACCCACGATTTTCCAGCGCCTTTCACTGGCTTGAGTTCGGGTTCGGGAACCTTGTTCATGAGCCATGTTTGACCGATGGAGAAAATGTTTTGAGTCGTCCAGTACAACGCGAGTGCCGATGCGAAGTTGTAGCAGAAGAAGAAAAACATGAACGGCATCAGCATGATGATGCGTTGCTGCATCTTGTCGCCCGTCTTGGGAGTCATCTGGATTTGCAGGAAGCTGGTGACGGCCATGACGATCGGCAGGAGGTTCAAGGGAATACCCGCGAAGTGCCAGACGGTGTCGGGCTGCGAAAGGTCGTCGACCCAGAGGAAACCCTGACCGCGCAACTCCACGGCGTATTGCAGCATGCGGTAGAAGCCGAAGAAAATCGGAATTTGGATCAGCATCGGCAGACATCCGCCGAGCGGGTTGATGCCGAATTTCCGATAGAGGCCCATCATCTCGGTGTTGAGCTTGTTGGGATCGTCGCCGTATTTTTCCTTCAGCTTGGCCATCTCCGGTTGGAGCTTGGCCATGCGCTTCATCGTGTGCGTCGATTTCGCATGAAGCGGCCAGATCGCAGTGCGCACGGTGATGGTAAGAAAAATGATCGCCAGTCCCCAGGCCCACTTTGGTGAGACATTGTCGATGAGGTGATGGAAGCTGTTGAGCAACCAGTTGAGCGGACGCGAGACCCACCAGAACCAGCCGTATTGCATCACATCGCCCCAACCTTCGCCGAACACGCCGTCCATTTTGCGCAGCATCGGATTGTGCTTTGGTCCGATGAAAATCCGGTAGCCGAGCGAGGCGGATGATGCGGCGTTGAGTTGCAATGCAGGCAGGCGGAGTCCGCCGTTGACCGATGTCACCGCGCGCGGATCGCTCGGCAGGCTGACTTGCGACGATCTCGCCCACATGGAGGTGAGCGCGGTTTCTTTCGGTTGGACGACCGTGGCAAAAAACTGATTGGTCACACCCGCGAATTGGATCGGTGTGTTGGTCGGGCTGCCGGCGATCGATTTCGCAGACGAGAACCATCCACCCTTGAAGCTGGATCCGTCGGTGAAATGGATCGTGTCGTTATCGCGCCAGAAGTAGCCGGTTTGTTGCGGGACTTCCGCATGGTAGAGTGGCGAGGCTTCCCCGAGGAAAAGGCTCCATTGACTCAAGTTCACCGCATTGCCTGTCGGGTTTTCCAAGCGCAGCTCGAGATCGATCAAGTAGGGCGCGCCTGCTTCATTGCTCTCGTTGAGCGAGTAGGTTTTTTTCGCCACAAGACCGGATGGCAAGGTGGTGCTGTACACGATTTTTTTGCCTTCGACCGATTCCTCCTCAACCTTGGAAAAGATCATGTTTTCCAGAGTTTCGCCGGCACCTGTCAGCGCGCCGATGGCACCGATGTGAAAGCGGTTGATCTCGACCTTGCTGGTCTTGCTGCCGACTTCGAATTCGTTTTGAAAGACTGCGGTTTTGATGCCGCCGCCGATGTTGGTGAAAACGAAAGAAACCTTGTCGTTGGAGAGCGTCACCAACTCTTCTTCAGCCGGTGGGGGTGGTGGCGTGACGATGAGTCCTGCGCTGCTCTCTTTCGAAGCGGGCTCGATTGCCGGTTTGGTTTGTTGCAATGCCTCCTCACGCGCGCGGGCCTCGGCCACGGCGCGTTGGTTTTTGGATGCGTAATGGAAATTGAGGGCCAGCAAGGCGCCACAAATGGCGAGGACTACCCAAGTTTTGCGATCGTACATAGGAAAAGGTTGGAATGCGAATTAGGGGTGATTGGCTTCGGAGGAAACTGCCGGCGGGACAGGGTCATAACCGCAGCCACCCCAGGGATGACAGCGCAAAATCCGGCGAATGCCATGCCAAGATCCGACAATCGGGCCGTGGGTTTCGACGGCTTGCAAAAAATAATGCGAGCACGAGGGCGTGAATCGGCAGCCCGCACCCGGGCCTGCGGCAAATTTCAGCATCGGCCTCAGCGCGATTTGATAAAAACGGATGAGCCCGCGGATCAGACTGGTGGCGAGACGCGAGATCATGTGTCAGCGGACTTTTGGGGGATCAGCTTGAGCCGGCGGGCCTGATTGAGCCAATCGGCTTCGAGTTCGGCGAAACTGGCCTTCGCAGCACCGGGTCGGGCGATGGTGACGAGAAATCTTTTGGGCTCGCTGAAGCCGGGAGCATAGGCTTGCACGAGGGCGCGGAAGCGTCGGCGCAGGAGGTTTCGCTCGTGCGCTTTGCCAGCGCGACGACTGGTGATGAACCCCGTGCGCAGGGTGTCGAGCAAGGGATCAGCGAGCGTGCTGAGGATCACGAAGCGGCCGGTCTTGGCTTGACCTGATTGGCGCACGCGGGCGAAGTCGCCACGCTGCTTCATGCTGCATTTGCGCGG
>CAYQRP010000114.1:0-4343 GCA_964419815.1 uncultured Luteolibacter sp.
GGCGGAGTGGGAAAAACCACCGTCTCAATCAACCTCGCCCATGCCTTCGCCAACGCAGGCGTCAAAACCTTGCTGGTCGATGCCGACCCCCAGGGCTCGGTGGGACTTTCGCTCACCCGGCAGTCCCGACTGCTCAACGGCTTCTACGACTACCTCGCCGATCCGGGACTTCCGCTCGAGCAACTGATCGTACCAACACGCCTCGCCACATTCTCGTTGATGGCCTGCGGACAGGCGGGAGACTACGACACCGGCGGAAGCATGGGTGCCCACCTCGCACGCGTGCGCACTTTTCTTCATCAAATCTCCCATCGCGGCTTTGACCTCTGCCTCATCGACACCGCAGCGGGTCTTTTCGGAGTGTCGGGCGATGTCATTGCCTCCAGCGATGCGGTACTCATTCCGCAACAGGCCGAACCTCTCGGCATTCGTTCGGTGCCCAAGCTGCTCGACGGACTCGGAAAACTTCGCGTGATGAATCCGCGGCTCCAAGTGCTCGGCGTCCTGCTCACGATGGTGCAAAACGATCTCGATGACAGCACCGAGGCCGCCAAGGCCCTGCGTCAACTCCTGCCCGCCGAACTTGTTTTCCAAAATGAAGTCCCGCGCGACGGCACCTTCATCAAGGCCAGCGCTCGCGGACTGCCCGCCGGCATCATGGAAAACGGCGAGCCGATCCGCAAAATTTTCGATGGCATCCGCATGGAAATCACCCGCAAAACAGCCTCGCCCGCACTCAATCCTCGCCAAGCATGAACCCCATCGACACCTGGATCGATACCGATGAAGTCCGCCGCCTTGCCGGGCGTCTCATCTCGCCCGAGCGTCAAGCGCCGGAGAAAGTTCGGGAATCCGGCTTCGATGATTCATTTGTGGGATTTGCCGATCTCGGGGAAAGCACTCCATCGCCCGTCAGCAGTCCCGCAGTCGTCGCCATGGTCGCATCGCCAGCGCCCGAGCCGGTAGCCGAGACCACGATCAAGCTGCCAAAGCCTGTGGCGGAAAAACCGATTTCCATTTCCACAAAATTTGATGCGCTTTCCGGCTGGCTTCGCGAAAATTGCGATGCAAGCGCTGTCTTTGTGACCGATCTCGACGGCAGCATCCTCCACGACGAAGGCTGCGCCCACCTCCACTTTGCCGCGCGCAGCATGGCCTCGAATTGGAAACTTGGCCAATCCGCCAATCCCCTGCGCCTGCTCGTGAACGCCGGAAGCTACCTTCAATTGATCCCCGTGAACCACCCACAAGGGCGACTCATTCTCGGCGTCATCGTGGCGCAACCCGTCAGCCCAATCACACTCGCCGCGATTCGCGAAAAAGCTTCGATGGCCTAGAGAGTCAAAGCTGCCAACAATCATATCACCTGCAGAGTCAAACCATGGCCGATGACCCATCCACCGACTCCGAGGAGTTCGTCAAGGAACTCACCAACCATCAAAGCTCCATGCTGGCCTACATCCGTTCGCTGGCACCCGGCGGCTCCGGTGCCCGCGACTTGCTGCAAGAGGTGAACATCACCCTCTGGCAAAAACGCAACACCTACGAACTCGGCACCAACTTCAAGGCCTGGGCGTTTCAAACCATCCGCTACCACCTCCTCAACCACCGCCGCCGCCTCGCCTCACAAGGTTGGCTCGTTTTTGACGACGACCTCCTCCAGCGCGTTGCGCCCGAATTCGACTTCGAGCCCGATGCCATCGAGGAGCGTCACCTCGCGCTGCGCAAATGCCTCCAACGCCTGCGCCCCTCCGACCGCGAACTTATTCACCACCGCTACGTCAGCAGCGCTTCACTCCAGGAGTATGCCGACAAATCAAATCGCAGCACGGGAACGCTCAAGGCTGTTCTCTTCAACCTCCGCGCCGCCCTCAGGCGTTGCATCGAACGCGAGATCCAATCCGCAACCGATCATCCCTGATGAAACGTGCCGACCACCATCTGGTCCAGCAGGTGCTGGACGGCGACATTTCGCGTGAGGGATTCGACGGATTTCAACAACGCCTGCGCGAAGATCCCGAGTTGATCAAACTCTACGGCTCCTACGCATCGCTCAACCACAACCTCAAGGAAGAGCTTCAGGACGGACAATCGGATGCACTGGAAACGGATTTTCAAAAAGGCCTGACCCGTGCATGGCGTTTGCCACTCGTCGCCGTTGCCGTGCTGGCAATTGTTTTCGCCGCATGGTTTCTACCGCAGTGGTTTTATGGCGGAAAAAATTCCGGCGATGTGGCGATCGCATCGTTTTCAATCGATGCCGCATGGCGGATCGAGGGCCCTTCAAAAATCCTCGGCGGCACCACCGCACTCACCGCCGAAAGCACCCTTCACCTGCTTGCAGGACGCGCGAGCATTTCGCTCAAGCCCTCCGACAGCCTGATCATCGAGGGCCCGGCAAGCCTGCGCTTTCCGTCGGCGGAAGCGATCGAAATCCTCAACGGCAAGTGCCTCGTCCAGCAGTCGGGCCGCAACAACAGGCTGCTCGTTTCAACCCCGCAGTTTGCAAAAATCACCTCAGGCGACCGCTATGGCATCTTGGTCGATCCCGAACAAAAATCGGACGAAGTGCACGTGATCGAAGGCAACCTTGAAGTCATGCCACGCACGGAACGCAGCGCCACCCAACTCGTCAGGGGCGACGCAGTCCGCTCAGTCGACGGTGCCGCCATCACCCGATTGACCTCACAAAGCAGAACTTTTGCCACGCGGCTTGACCGATTCGATTCGTTGGCACTCATGCCGTTTCGAAAATCCGATTGGCGCGTGTCGTATGGCAAACCCAACATCACCGAAAACCGCATCGAAGGCGCCAATTTCGCGATCATCCGCAAATTTCAATCACCGCTGCCGCACGGCGAAAACTCGGTCCTGCTCGTCACGCTGCAATGCGCCGAACCTGCCGCAGGCAAATTTCACAGCGACGGCTGGGCTGGCCTGAGCCTCTTCAGCGAAGGAAATGAAATGGTTTTCCTCGGCGACGCCTATGGCCCGGGCCTGACCTGGGGCATCGACATCAAAAATGCCAATCCTCCCGAGCCGCATTCAACCACCACGGCCGGCTCGGCGACCATGACGATCCGCTACGATTCAGGCAGCGGCGAAATTAGCCTCCACGAGGGCGGACTTCCGCTCAAACCCGCGACCCATTCCAGCAAAATCCCCCAAGGAACACGCTTCGATGAACTGCGCCTCGGAGCTTCGGCAGGTGCCGCACTCTCGGTCACATCGCTTCAGGTGCGAAGCAGCGGCGAGTAGGGTGAAGTGCGTTTGGTGCACCCACTTCAGCGCCCGCCACCGAAGCGCCGCTCGAGTTCGCGCATGCCGAATTCGATCATCGTCGGCCGACCATCGGCGGCACAGTAAGGCAGCTCGCAACGGAAAAGCTCATCGAGCAAGTGCCGCGCTTCTTCGAGCGAGGGGGAGACCAAAAGCGAAGCCCGACGCGCAAGCAATTTTGCCAAACGCTCGAAGGCAAATTTCCCTCCCTGCACAGGGCCGTGCAACAGCTCATCGAGCAACTCACGGACAAAACCCAAAGAGTCATTCACGCCAAGACCTTCGGGCAAGGATCGCACCTGCACGGTGTTGCCTCCAAACTCTTCGATCTCGATACCGGCCGACGCGAGACTGCTGCGCTCGCGCAGGATCAAATCCATATCCCGCGGATCGAGATCCAGTAGCACCGGCACCAGCAAATGCTGCACCGGCACACCCGCCTCTCGATGTTGCATCATGCCCTCGTAAAGGATGCGCTCGCGGGCGGCTTTGGGATCAAAGAGAACCAAGCCATCGTCGCTCTCCATGAGAACGAAGCGCCGTTGCAGAAGACCGAGCAAACGAAACCTTTCCGCCGCAGGACCACTTGCAGCCACCGCCGGCTCAAGCGCCGCATGACCCGACTCATCACTCTGCGTCGATGCGAGCAAATCATCGATCATCGTTTGCTCCTCACGCGTCAGCACATTCAAGGGCGCGGGCGCGGTGAAAGGAACTTCACGCGTCACCGCTGCGGATGATTGAAACATTGGCGCTGAAAATTTCGACGCTGCGACAAGGGGCGTGGCCGCTGTTTGCGATTCGCGCAGACCTTCACGCACACTTTCAGCAATCGCTTCGCGGACCTCGACCGGTCGGTGAAAGCGCACCTCGCGCTTGGCCGGATGCACATTCACATCGACCAGCGACGGCTCGAGTTCGATCCACAACCATGCCGCCGGATGCAGGCCTTCTGCGACCGCTCCGCGAAATCCTTCGGTAAGGCCGCGCGAAATCACCACATCCTCCACCGGCCGACCATTGAGAAACACGCACTGGTGGCGCCGACCCTTGCGCGCATGCGC
>CAYQRP010000115.1:0-2004 GCA_964419815.1 uncultured Luteolibacter sp.
AAAATCGCATCATTCACCGCACGCGTCACCTTCTGCATCAAATGCAAGGTCAGCTGACGCCCCTTGCGGGCCCGTTGCACCTGCTTGTGATTCAACTGCTCTTCGGAATTCTCAACCAACTGATGCGCGGTCAGTCCCCAGCGCTCCATCAAAGCATCCACCGGTTGCACTCCATGATCCCGCGTCGCGTCTTCCATGCGGCAACCATACACAGCCACCCCGCCATTCATAAGCACAAAATCCCGCCGCGCATTTCGATTGCCAGCATCGAGCGATTCCTGCTTTTTCATGCAAACCCACCATCACCCGATGTCCACCCACCTCACCCGCCTCTTTCCGCTCTGGATGTGCCTCTGCGTCGCTCACGCGCTCTGGATGCCCAAGGCATGGCTGCAACTCAACAATCCCAGCCTCACCGTCGCCATTCTTGGCGTGGTGATGCTCGGCATGGGATTGACCCTTAGCATCGACGACTTTCGCCGCATCGGCCGCATGCCTCGCGCGGTCCTCATGGGCTTCATCGCGCAATTCGCCACCATGCCCGCCCTCGGCTGGGGCATCGCAAAATTTCTCGACCTCCCACCCGCCTATGCGGTCGGCCTCATCCTCGTCGGCTGCTGCCCCGGCGGCACCGCATCGAATCTCATCACGCTCATCGCCCGCGCGAATGTCGCCCTCTCGGTGATCATGACCGCCTGCTCGACCCTTGCCGCCGTGGTCTTCACACCGCTGCTCACCCAAGTGCTCGCAGGCTCCATCGTCGAGGTCAACGGCTGGCTGCTCTTCAAACAAACCCTGCAGGTAGTGATCATCCCCGTGCTCCTCGGCGTGACCCTCAACAGCCGCGCTCCCAAGCTCGTGCAACGCATCCTGCCCGTCGCTCCGATTCTCTCGGTGCTGGGGGTATGCCTGATCTGCGGCGCGGCCATCGCCGCCTCTTCCAAACAAATTCTCGCCCATGGTGGCGAACTCATCCTCGCCGTTTTTCTCCTCCACCTTTGTGGCTTCGCCATCGGCTACCTCCTCACCCGCATCGCCGGTTTCGATGCGGAAATCGCACGCACGATCTCCATCGAAGTCGGCATGCAAAATTCCGGACTCGCGATCGTGCTCGCCAAACAAGGCTTTCCCAGCCTGACGCTCGCTCCTGTGGTCGGCGCCGTCTCAGCCGTCACGCACAGCCTCATCGGAAGCACCTTCGCCGCAGTGTGGAGCCGACACGCTACCAAAAATTCCAAGCGCGAAAAACCCTCTCCCACCTGATCACGCAGTACCTCTTCCTATTTCTCTTCCTCTTGATTCTTGCTTCTCATGTCTTCTCCCGTCTCAGCAGAAAAAATCGCCGCGCTCGAACAAAGCATGGCGTCCTTGGGAATTCGCGAGGAAGACCTGTTGGAAAAATTCGTGCGCGGCTCGGGCTCGGGCGGACAAAAAATCAACAAGACCTCCAACTGCGTCTTTCTCAAACACCTGCCGAGCGGGGTCTGCATCAAATGTCAAATCGACCGCTCGCGCGAAATGAACCGCTTCCTCGCACGCCGCGAGCTCTGCGATCAACTCGACGCCATCCGCCAAGGCAAGGCCGTCGCCAAAACCCAGGCGATCGAAAAATTGCGCCGCCAAAAACGCCCGCGATCCCAACGCTCAAAACAACGCTCCATCGCCGACAAACGCGCCCTCTCCCAAAAAAAATCCCTGCGCCGCTCACCCGGCAACGATTGAGCACTCAATAAGGAGTCGCGACACTCCTGTCGCGCCCGAGAAGGGTCAAACCCCAACCTCAGCCAAAAATCATTTCTTCCAGCTAAGCGATAATTTTCGCCCTGCCTTCGCACAGTCCAGCAGATAAAGGTTGATGAGATTCTGGTAAGGAATGCCCGATTCACCCGACATCGACTTGAAGTAGTTGATGATGTCCGGCTCCAGCCGAATGGTGACAGCTTTTTTGAGCCTCTTCGCGTATGGATTGCGTTTGGCTTTACTGAAGTCGTATTCGCTTCTCAT
>CAYQRP010000115.1:2104-4272 GCA_964419815.1 uncultured Luteolibacter sp.
TAGGACAATCCGATTGTCCTTAGCGCCTCTACCGCCCGCCTCATCCCTCGCCTCACAAGGTGATTTCCCAATTTTCCGCTTTTCAGCACCGCGGCTTTTCCGCATCAACCAAGGCCATGGACCGCTGGCTTTTGATCGCCTCCACCCTGCTCGCCGTCATCGGCGGCGTTTGGGGCATGACCTCCGTGCATCGCGGTCGACGCAGCCGCTGGACGGTTGCATGGATGGCCTTGGCATTCGTGCTGCAAACCGGCTTTCTTTCCGTGCGCGGTGAAGCACGCGCTGCCTGCCCGCTCGCCGATGGCGGCGAAATTCTCGCCTACCTCGCATGGTCGCTCACGCTTTTCTACCTGCTCATCGGCCCTGCTTATCGCATCTCGCTGCTCGGTGTCTTCACCGCTCCGGTGGTGATTCTATTTCAAGTGATCGCACTCGCCCCCGGCCTGCTCGATGCCTCGCCCGCAAAAATTCCCGGCGGCAACCCTTGGCATGAGACCCACACGGCCACCTCGGTGCTGGCCTACGGCGCCCTTGCTCTCGCCGCGGTCGCGGGCGTGATGTTTCTCGTGCTCGATCACCAACTCAAGGAACACCACCTGAAAAGCGGACTCTTTCGCAACCTGCCTCCCGCCCGCGAATTGCTCGTCTCGCTCAACCGCCTGCTGCGCCTCGGCGGCATCCTCCTCACCCTCGGCATCATCGCCGGCTTCATGATGCCGCGCTCGCCCGCCGCCACCGGACACCTAGTCGCCGCACTCATCGTCTGGGCCGGCTACGCCACCCTTCTCGTGATCCAGTCGACCCGCGGCCTCACCGGACGCCGCATCTCGCTACTGGCCATCGCGCTCTTCCTCCTTTCACTCGGCGTTTTCGCATTCGTCTGATGCACCTTCTCTGCCTCGGTCTCAACCACCGCACCGCACCCGTCGAGGTGCGGGAAAAATTTGCCGTGGTCACCAGCCACCTCGGCGCCGCCTCGCGCGAACTCACCACCCTGCAAGATGTCACCGAGGGCGTGGTGATCTCGACCTGCAATCGCACGGAGTTTTATCTGGTCGCGCCCGATGTCTCATCGGCCTTTGCCCGACTCGAGTCCCACCTCGCCGCCAAGATCGAACTGCCCGAAGGCATCACCCCGCATTTTTATCGCAAGGAAAAATCATCCGTCCCCCAACACCTCTGCCGGGTCGTCAGCGGACTCGACTCGATGATGCTCGGCGAAACGGAAATCTTCGGTCAGGTGAAACAAGCCTACCAAGCCGCACTCGATGCCGGCACGACCTCGGGCATGCTGAACCGCCTTTTTCAGCGCGCCTTCGGCATCGGTAAAAAAGTCCGCACCGATACCTCGATCCAGGAAGGCGCCACCTCGGTCGGCAGCGTCGCGGTCGAGCTCGCCGAGAAAATTTTCGGTCACCTCGGCAACAGCGAGGTCATGCTCATCGGTGCTGGAGAAATGAGCCGCATCACCGCCCAAAGCCTCGTCTCGCGTGGCGCCCGATCGATCTTCGTCGCCAACCGCTCGCACGACCGAGCCATCGAACTCGCCGCCGAAATGGGTGGCAGCGCGGTGACCTTTGATGACTGGCAACGCGTGCTCGAACGCGTCGATGTGGTGATCTCCTCCACCGGCTCGCCCCACACGATCGTCCACCGCGCCGACATCGAAAAGGCCCGCCGCGCCCGCAAGTTTCGCCCGCTCTTCCTCATCGACATCGCCGTCCCTCGCGACATCGAACCCGCCGTCGGCGAAATCGAAGAGGTCTACCTCTACGACATCGACACGCTCGAACAACTCGCCGAAGGCGCACGCACGCGCCGCCAGGAACAGATCCGCGAATGCGAACGCATCATCGATGCGGAACTCGCCAAGACCCCGCTCACCGGCGCGTGATGACCAACCAAAAATTTTCACCCACACCTACCCATCAACCCATTCCCATGGCAAAATCCTCCGAACAAAACCGCGTGATCGTAAAGGTCTTCCTTTACGGCATCCAACCGCAAATCTGGCGCCGCTTTTCCATCAGCACCGATGCGACCTTCATCACTCTCAGCAACGCGATCCAGGCCGCGATGGGCTGGGAGGACAAACACCCGCACGAATTTCGCCACGGCAAAGGCAAACGCCTCGTCGATGTGATCGGCCCCATCGGCCTTCAGGACCA
>CAYQRP010000116.1:0-4267 GCA_964419815.1 uncultured Luteolibacter sp.
GAAACGATGCGGGCCTTTCCGGCATCGGCGTCGAGAAGCCCGCCATGCCGGCGACTTCCTTGACCTTGCGCAGCCCGGCAAAATTTCCCACGCGCACCGACATGGTATTGCGCGAACGGATGAGTCCGTAGGAAACCGATTGCATGCCACCGAAAGTGCCGTCGGAGTTGTTGGGCCGCCATGTGCCGCCGCCCTTGATTTCTCCTGCAAAAATTGGCCCGTCGCTGATTGCGGCATCGGGATCGAGCCCCTGATCGAATGCGGCGAGATAGACAAAGGGTTTGAAGATCGATCCGAGTTGACGCTTCGCGTCCTTGGCGCGGTTGAAGCGCGATTCGGTCGCGTCGCGACCACCTACAACGGCCAACACCGCACCGCTGCGGTTCTCGACCACCACCGCCGCGCCCTGCAAGTAATTCGGCTCCTTGCGTTTTTCCATCGGCAGCTTGCGCCATGCTTCGCGCGTCGGGTGACGATAGCCGCGGATCTTCTCCACCGAATGCAACTTTCGCTCGAGCGCTTCTTCGCCGACTTTCTGGATGCGCGAGTCGATGGTGGTGATGATTTCCAATCCGCCCAACTCGATGTTCTGTTTTTCCAAAATCAACTCGAGGTCGTTGCGGATCGCGTCGATCGCATGCGACTCGCGCGCTTCACGCCGCCACTTCGGCCGCACCTCGATCGGCTCGAGCTTCGCCGCATCCGCCTGCTCGCGGGTGATCGCCTCGGCGACGACCATGCGCTCAAGCGTCGTGTTGCGTTCGCGCGTGGCGGCTTCGATCGAACGAAACGGATTGAACGAATCCGGCCCGCGCACGATGCCAGCCAGCATGGCCGACTGCGAAAGCGTGAGCTCCGACGGGTGCTTCTCGAAGTAAATTCGCGATGCTTCGCCGATGCCTTTGATCTGACGGCCCCAGTTGATCTGATTGATGTAGGCCTCGAGCAGTTCGTCTTTCGTGTAGGCAGCCTCCAAGCGGAACGCGAGGGCCATTTCGAGAAACTTGCGATCGAGTTGACGGATCGTGTCGCCGCGTTTCTCGCCGCGCTTGAGTTGATAAATGTCGGATGCGAATTGCTGCGTGATCGTCGACGCGCCCTCGCGCTTGCCCTGCAGGTTTTTGAGCGCGGCGCGCACGATGCCGATCGGGTCGATGCCGCCGTGCTGGTAAAAGCGCTCGTCTTCGCGCGCAAGAATCGCCTTGCGGAAAAATTCCGACACCTGCGTGAGCGGCACGATCGAACGCTTCTCGCCGTGAATGCGCGCGATCTCAACTCCCATGCGATCGCGGATGATCGAGCGCTGCGGCATGGCATGGATCTTTGCCAAATCATAGGGCTGCGATCGGAACCCGTAGACCACCGCAAGAATCAGCGCGAGGTAAAGGCCCGCTACCAGGGGGTAGCCAATGAGCCGCGTGAAGATCTTGGCCAACAATCCCAGCGATCGGGTGAAAATGCCAAAGAGATAGAACGGCCACAGCAAAAGCAGCATGCCACAGCCCCTGCGCCGGGCGGCGGGGGGCGCGGGCTCGGCTTTGCCCCGTCGCTGGTTTTGCTGCTTTTTGGCCATCGATGGGCCGAACTTAGACGAAGCCACGCGCGCATTCCATCACGGAAATCGATTGCGGATTGAAATGATTTGGAACAAGCGCGCAATGGTGCGACGCTTCTGATGTCGTGACAACGAGAGCCATCCAACGCCTTGCCATCATGGGCTGCCTTGCGGCGGCCATGGGCGCTGTTTGTGCCAGCGAGCCAGACCTCGCCGCGCTTGAAGCAAAGGTCAGGTCGGTCGCAGAGCAAACTCTGCCGGCCACGGTTGCGCTGGTTTCCGAAGACACAAATTCCTCCGGCTCGGGCGTGATCGTTTCGGCCGACGGCCTCATCCTCACCGCCGCACACGTGGTCCAAGGCGCCAAGGAAATGTATGTGGTGTTTCCCGACGGCGAACAAATCGTCGGCAAGGTCCTCGGAGCCAACTACTCGAAGGACATCGCGATGATGAAGACGAAAAGCAAAGGTCCATTCCCTTATGTGAAACTCGGCGAATCCAAGCCGCTGCAAGCGGGCGACTGGTTGGTGGCGCTGGGTCATTCGACCGGCTTTGATGCCACACGCACACCGCCCGTGCGCTTCGGTCGGGTGATTTCACGCGGACCTGGAAATTTCCTCACCACCGATTGCACGCTTATCGGCGGCGACTCGGGAGGACCGCTCTTTGATCTCGATGGCAAGCTCGTCGGCATTCATTCGTCGATCGGAAAAACCCGTGACAACAACAACCATGCGGGAATCGATGGCTTCAAGGACGATTGGAACCCCATGCTCGCGGGCAAGTCATGGGGCGCGCTCACACTCAATCCGTTTGCCAACCCCGAAATGCCCGTGCTCGGCATCGCCATGGGCATGCGCCCGGAACGCAATGGCGTCTTGGTCGAGGGCGTGATCGAGGGTTCGCCCGCCGCATTGGCCGGCATGAAAAATGGTGACATGATCCTTGCACTCGATGGCAGCAAGATTGATGACGGCGGCGAGTTGCTGCAAATGCTCGCAAAACGCGAAGCGGGCGATCAGGTGAAACTCGACATTTTGCGCGACGACAAAACCCTGAGCGCGACGGTCAAATTGATGAAGCGCAACGAAATTTTCGAATCCCCGTGAATCACTTCGTTTCCATGATCCGTCCACTGGTCAGCTTGGTGATGGTCTGCGCGCTGCCAAGTCTCGCATTCGCGCGCGAAGAAATCCTTTTGCTGCGTCCGGAAGAACGCGCCGCCGCCGAAGCGCAATCGGAAGCGCTCCATGCCGCGCTCAAAAACAAACTCACCACCGCCGCTCAATCAACCGTGCGTGTTTGGTCGGGCAAAAAGCGACTCGCCTATGGCACGGTGATCGGCGACGGCCGCAAGGTGCTGACGAAGTGGAGCGAGATTGCAAATGATCCGAACACGCTCGTGGTGGACGGACCCAATCGCGAGGTTCATGATGCAAGCATCGTTGGCGTTTATGAAGACGAAGATCTGGCGGTTCTCGAGATCAACGGCAACGCGCTGACGCCAATCACATGGTCGGATGCGAAGCCGCCGCTCGGAGCCTTTCTCGTCGCGCCGCAGCCGGACGGCAAGCCCGCCGCATTCGGCGTCGTGAGCGTGCTCGAACGCAATCTTCGCGAAACGGATTTGGCATTTCTCGGAGTCACCAGCGATCTGGAATACAAAGGAAAAGGAGTGATGGTGCGCGAGGTGCAGACCAAAACCGGCGCAGAAACGGCGGGCATCAAACCGGGCGACATCCTTTTGGAGATCCATGGGCGGCCGATCTCGGGCTTGATGGAATTCAGAAGCGCGCTCGCCGGAATCAAGCCGGGCGAGACCGTGCCAATTCGCGTGCGCGCGGGCGGCAAGAATGAAAAAACGCTGATGGTCACGCTCGGCAAACGACCGGAGCTTCCTAAAATTTACAACCCGCGCCTTGAACAAATGGAACGCATGGGCGGCAAAATCAGCCGAGTGCGCGACTCTTTCACCCGCGTGCTCCAATCGGACATGCGCCCCGAGCCAAATCAAATTGGCGGACCCGTTGTCGATCTGGAAGGTCGCGCAATCGGCATCACCGTCGCCCGCGCCGACCGTACGCGATCTTTCATCATGCCCTCGGCGGCGGTCGAAGAAATGCTCGGCACCGCGCCAAAGAATCCGACCATCGCCAAGGTCCGCGAACCGGAAAAGCCGACGATCGCTCGCGCCAAAAAACCCGACGCGCCTCAGTTGCCCAAACGCCCCAGCCTGCGACGCCTGCGCGAGCACCTTGCGGAAATGGAACAACTCATGGAGTTCATGTCCGAAGAAATGCGCGGGCTTGAGGTAGGCCGTTGAAACATAAGTGCGACGCGCTACTGATCCATCCCCACGCGGATCCGCGCCGGCACATCCCTGATCGGAATGCCGGCCTTGGTGAGCGCCTCCCAAATTTCCAACAGGCGATCGAGCGGAAGTTTTTTATCCGCCTCAAGCTCGAGTTTGCGACCGGGATTTTGTTTCTGATAAGCCGCCAAAAACGAATCAAGCAAACCCGGCGGGACCTTAAGCGAATCGAGCGTGATTGTACCCGCCGCATCGACCGCAATCACCGAGCGCGACTCGACAACTTTTTCCGACGGAATCTCACGCACCGTCGGCAACTCGATACGCAGAATGTCACGCGGTTTTTTGAAGTTGGTCGAGACGATGAAAAAGATCAGCAAAATGAAAAGGATGTCGATCAT
>CAYQRP010000117.1:0-4256 GCA_964419815.1 uncultured Luteolibacter sp.
AATTGCGACCCGGCATGCGCGCGGAACTTTCGCTCATCGTCGCCCAACGCGACTCTGTGCTCAGCATCCCGCGCGCCGCGCTTCAAGGTGACCGCACCAACCGCTTTGTGTTCATCAAGGACTATGAAATCGCCAACACATTCGTTCGCGTGCCAGTGATCATCGGCGATCAAAACAACGAACGCATTGAAATCACCTCGGGCCTTTATCCTGGCGATGAAGTGGTGACGCGCGGTGCCTACGCGCTCTCGTTTGCCGGCAAGGGAAGCGTCTCGCTCAAGGAAGCGCTCGATGCCGCTCACGGCCACCCCCACAACGAAGACGGCACGGAAATGACCAAGGAACAAATCGCCGCCGCCAAAGATGCCGAGTCCGAAAAGAACTCAGGCGGCTCAGTCGTCACCATCCTCAGCATCACCTGCACGCTGCTCTTCGCCGTTGTGCTGACACTTTCTTTCATCATCCGCAAACGCCTCAAGGCCTGATCCGATGCTCGACCACTTGATTCGCTTTTCACTCAAGCACCGCGCGCTGGTCATCACCGCCGCGCTCATGCTTCTGCTGCTCGGCGCCCGCACAGGGAGCATGCTTCCCGTCGAGGTCTTGCCCGACATGACGAAACCCACCGTCACCGTTCTCACCGAGTCCCCGGGACTCGCTCCCGAGGAGGTCGAAACCCTCGTCACCCGACCCTTGGAAAATGCCTTGCTCGGCGTTGGCGGACTCGACCGCTTGCGCTCGAATTCCGATGTCGGACTCTCGCTCGTATTTGTCGAATTCGGCTGGGGCACCGACATTTACAAGGCCCGCCAACTGGTCCAAGAGCGTTTGCAATCGGTGAAACTTCCCGAAACCACCCGCTCGGGGATGACGCCGGTGTCCTCGCTGATGGGAGAAATCCTCCTGGTCGGATTGCGCGACAAAACCTCGACGATCGCCCCGATGGACTTGCGCACGCTTGCCGATCGCTCGATCGCGCGCCGACTGCAAAGCATTCCCGGAGTCGCCGAAGTGCTGGCCATCGGCGGCGGTGTGAAACAAGTGCGCGTCGAACCCAACCCAAGCCGCCTTCGCGCCGAAGGCATCACGCTCGAGGAACTCGAAAATGCGATCTCTCTCGCTGCCGGAACATCGACCAGTGGTTACCTGCAAGCAGGTCCGCGCGAAATCATGGTGCGCAACCTTGCGATGACCGCCGACCCGGCCGAGATCGCTTCATCGGTGATCAAGCGCAGCGGCGACCGCATCATCACCATCGGCGATGTCGCCAGCGTGAACTTCGGAGTCGCACCGATGCGCGGCGATGCCGCTATCGCGTTTGCCGGTGAGAAAAGCGAATCCGCAGGGGTGATCCTCAGCATCGACAAAGCTCCGGGCTTCGACACGCTCAAGCTCACGACCGCCATCGAGAGCGCGCTCAACGAATTGCGACCCACCTTGCCGCAGGGCGTCGAAGCCGTGGTGCTTTTCCGCCAAGGCGACTTCATCGAAAACGCCATCGGCAACCTCAAGGAAGCAATCCGCGACGGCGCGATCATGGTCAGCATCGTGCTCGTGCTTTTCCTGCTGAACCTCCGCACAACCTTCATCACGCTCACCGCCATTCCGCTGTCCTTTGCGATCACGCTCATCACCTTCAATCTCTTTGGCACCGGCGTGAATAGCATGACCCTCGGCGGCATCGCCGTCGCCATCGGCATGGTGGTCGATGATGCGATCGTCGATGTCGAAAATGTTTTCCGTCGCCTGCGAGAAAATGCGTCAGCATCCCAACCAAAACCGCGACTCGAAGTCATCGCCGCAGCCTCAAGCGAAGTCCGCTCCAGCATCCTCTACGCAACGATCCTCATCGTGCTGGTTTTCATGCCGCTGCTCGGGCTCGAAGGCCTCGAAGGCCGCCTGTTTCAACCCATCGCCATCGCGACGATCGTCAGCATGTTGGCATCTTTCATCGTCTCACTCACGCTGATCCCCGTACTTTGTTCATTCATGATCAAGCCCGAGGAGGGCGCAGTCCACCAAGACGGACCACTGGTCCGAGCCTTGAAAAATTTCACGCAAAGAACCTTTCTCAAGGCCGCCTTCAACTCACCCCGCGCAGTGATCGGTGGCGTGCTCGCATTGCTTTTCGCAGCGGCATTGCTTTACCCCAGCATGGGTAAGGAATTTCTCCCCACCTTCAACGAAGGAAGCGCAACCCTCTCCTTCGCCAGCGCCCCCGGCAGCTCGCTGCAACAATCGAACGAAGTCGGCAAAAAAGCGACCGAGCTGCTGCTGCAAATCCCCGAGGTCAAATCCATCGGACGCCGTGCAGGAAGAGCCGAACGCGACGACCATGTGATGCCGGTCTCGGTAAATGAATTCGATCTGGAATTTCATGCCGAAGGCCGACCGCGCGAAGAGGTCTTTGCCGAGATCCGCAAAAAACTTTCAGGCATCCCCGGCACCTTTGTGAATGTCGGCCAACCGATCGGTCACCGCCTCAGCCACATGCTCAGCGGCGTCTCGGCTAAAATCGCCGTCAAGATCCATGGACCCGACCTCGACACCCTGCGTCGTCTCGGCTCGCAAGTGAAAGAGGCGGGATTGAACATCGAGGGTCTCACCGATGTGAACCTCGAAGCTCAAGTCGCCATTCCGCAGGTACGCATCGAAGTGAACCGCGAACGCGCCCGCACCGAAGGCATCGCACCCGCCGATATCAACCAGCAAATTTCCAAACTCCTCGGCGGCAGCCAACTCGGCGAGCTCCGCGATGGCGAAACCACCCTCGACCTCGTCATGCGCCTGCCCGAAAGCTGGCGCACATGGCCGGAGAGCATCGGCGAGTTGACGATCCAAACCCGCGACGGTCGTCACTTACCACTCTCGCTCGTCGCCGATGTGCATCAGGTGAACGGACCGAATGTCATCAACCGCGAGAATGGTCAGCGCCGCATCGTGATCAGCGCCAACACCGGCGAGAGGGATCTGGAATCGCTCGTTGAGCAATGGCAAGTCGCCGTCGCTTCCAAGGTCGCTCTTCCCGAAGCTTACACCCTGCGCTTCGAAGGCGAATACCTCGCGCGTCAGGAGGCCTCGAAAAGGATTTTCATGTTTTTTGCCATCGTCACGGCCCTCATCACCGTGCTTCTTACCGCCTATTTCCGCAGCATCTCACTCGCGCTC
Source organism: uncultured Luteolibacter sp. (assembly GCA_964419815.1). Classification (GTDB taxonomy): domain Bacteria; phylum Verrucomicrobiota; class Verrucomicrobiia; order Verrucomicrobiales; family Akkermansiaceae; genus Luteolibacter. Next base: position 3,169 of record CAYQRP010000117.1, read on the forward strand.
CAAGTGATGCTCAACCTCCCCCTCGCCCTCGCCGGCGCTCTCGCCTTCACCTGGTGGCAAATCGACAACATCAGCATTGCCACCTTGGTTGGCTTCATCGCCGTCGGCGGCGTCGCCGCACGCAATGGCATCATGATGATTTCCCACTACCTTCATCTCATGCGACACGAGGGCGAAACATTCGGCATCCCGCTCATCACGCGTGGCACGCTCGAACGACTGGTGCCGGTGCTGATGACTGCCCTCTCCGCCGGCATCGCGCTGATCCCACTCGTTCTATCGCCCGGCGAGCCCGGCAAGGAAATCCTTCACCCCGTCGCAGTCGCGATCGTCGGCGGCCTGATCTCTTCGACCCTGCTTGACCTCGTGGTCACGCCATCCGTCTTTTTTCTCATCGGCAAAAAAGCCGCAGAAAAATCCCTGAGGCTGAACGCACCAGCCACCCGATAAAAAACAAACAAACCACGACACATGAAAAAAATGCAAAAAACACTGACCACCACCCTGCTCGCACTCAGCGCCGGATTCGCTTTCGGCCATGCCGGAATCGAACTCGGCCCGAACAAGGGACGCATCGTCGAATTCAGCAACGACGAAACCATGCACGGCGAAGTCATTGAAAAGGAGGGCAAGCTCCACATCGCCCTGCTCGACAAGGACATGAAGCCGGTGAAAATCGAAGCTCAGGCGCTCACCGCCACCGCAGGTCAGCGCAACAATCCCACCAAGCTCGAAGTCACCGTGCAAAACGACGCTTTCACGCTCGCCGCTCCCGCTGAAGGTGATTGGTTGATCCTGCAATTCAAAGCATCCGCCGATGCCAAAGCCGTCACCGCGCGCCTGCACTACGACACCAAAAAATGCGAACCCTGCTCCAATCCCGAATGGCGCTGCGGCTGCGCGGAGAAGGAATGAGTCAAACATTTCCCGTCCTAAACTGGACACCTGAATTCAAAAAACCGCTCGCCTCATCCGGCGGGCGGTCACTTTTTTATCGTACATTCCAACAAGTGATGTAGGGTCGCCGTCCAATCGCTGATGTCCGAATCCCCTCAGGAAGACACCCTGCTCCTCGTCGATCCCGATCT
>CAYQRP010000118.1:0-4191 GCA_964419815.1 uncultured Luteolibacter sp.
TCAAGAATTTCCTCCTCGCTCGCACCACTTTTTCCATACGCGACATTTTCGCGGATCGTGCCACCGAACAACAAAACCTCCTGCGGCACGATCGCCATTTGCGAACGAAGCGCACGCAACGAAATCTCCCCCGCCTCGCGGCCATCAAACAAAATCCTGCCAGCCTCGGGATTGCCAAATCCAAGGATCAGCGAAAACACCGTCGATTTCCCCGCGCCGGATGGCCCGACCAAGGCCACGCGCTGACCCGGCTGCACGGCGAATGAGAGGTCGTTCAGCACCTGCGCCTCCGGCCGCGATGGATAGCGGAATGAAACCTGCTCGAATTCCACCGCGCCACGCAACACCGCCTGATCATCGCCATCCGCGCGCTCGGGCTTGGCATCGAGCAATTCCCTCAAGCGCTCGGTCGCGCCAGCGGTCTGTTGAAACTGCGAAACAATTTCCGGAAACGATCCGAGCGATGCGCCGACGAAGATCGAAAACAAAATGAACGACGCAAAATTTGTCCAAGTGATCTGCTCGGTCGCCAGCATCCGCGCGCCTTGCCAGATCACCATCGAGATCGTGCCAAACAAGGCAAAGATGATGAATGCCAAAAATGCCGCACGGCTGCGCGCGCCACGCGATGCGACCTGGAAAAACCTTTCGAGCGCCGAGCCATAGCGCTGCGATTCGAAGTCCTCGTGGGCGAACGCCTTCACATCGGCCATGCCCTGCACGGTCTCCTCAATCACTGTCCCCGCCTCGGCCAGCGAGTCTTGGGCGGACTTGGAATACGCCCGCACTTTGCTCCCAAAGAACGCCACCGCCAACACCACCACCGGCACGCTCGATAGCATGATCAACGAAAGTTTCCACGATGAGATGAAAATGAAAATCAAGCCACCGACCAAAATCACACTCTGCCTCACCGCCTGCGGCACGGTGTTGAGCAGCGTGTCGCGCACCACGCCGAGGTCGGCCGATATGCGATTGCTCAAGGCACCCGCGCGCTGCTCGTGAAAGTACGACATCGGCAAGCGCAGCAGATGCCGATAGAGATCCGATCGCAGATTATTGAGCGCCGATTCGCCCGAGCGGATGAATCCCTGCACGCGAAAAAATGCCACCACCGCCTGCAAGCCGAGCACCGCAAGCAACTCGAGCACGATGCGATTCGAACGCTCAAGGATCAGCGCCGGATCGACCGAGCGCTTCAAGGCATCCGACGGATTTCCCACCAACTCTTTGAGAAAGTACGGAAAGGCCAGCGACAAAAGTGCCGTGAGAAACAAGGCCAGCAGCGAGGGCAAAAACACCGCTTTTTCCCGCATCAGATAGCCAAGGATCCATCGGTTCGCCGAGATCGATGGCTTGCGGGGAGAATCGGACATGGCCAAGTGTGGGACGATCAATGGACTCGCGTCAATGACTCAACACCCGCCTTCAGAAAGCGCTCTAACGCCTGCGGCGCATGGTCAAAGCCAACACGCCAAAGCCACCCAAGATCATCGACGAAGGCTCGGGCACCAAGGTGCCTGTCAGCGAAATAATTTCAGACCGATAGCTGAACACGTTGGTGTACAGCGTGTAGTCGCCATAGCCCGCAGGATTGTAAAGTGTGTCGACATCCAAGGGACCATCCGACACTGCGTAAGCAACGCCACCCAATTTCCAACTGCCTTGATCGTATATGAAGGCGCCGCCGCCGGAATCACCCAAGGCCGCCTGACCGTCGATGCCCGTACCAAATCCCGGCGCATCGAAATCCGTGACGAAGTATTTCGCACCAGCCGCATCAGTGTGATTAAATTCCACCTGATTGAAACCCCAGCGCATCGGCACCGTGTCACTCGTGCCTGGGGTGCCCCATGAGTAGGGCGCAGTCACATCCTCCGATCCCGTGCCAGCACCCGAGCGCATGCCCCGCCCCGCCATGATGAGCAGCGAGCCGATGCTCGGCGTGGTGTCGATGATTTCCACCTTTGGCAGTGATGGGATCGGATTGCTGCCCGTGACGGAAAATTTGTACAACATCAAATCAGTGTTCACACCCGACGAAACAATGCGCGTGCCGTTGACATTGGAGTCCGCCGGTTGTGGGTCGATGAAGGAATAGGTGTAGCCACCAATCTTGATGCCCGTGCCTTCGGTGATGTGTTCGGCACTGAGCACCCAACCTTCCATCGTGTTCGCGTTGTAACCCAGATAGATGCCGCTCGCGTCGGAGTACCTCAGCATGTTTCCGAAGTAGGGAAATGCCGGCAGCGCGGAGTTTTGCAAAATTGACTGCAAGCCGGCCTCGCCCGCGTTGTTGGTGCCATCGCCGTTCACTCCCCCGACGATGATCGCCGATACCGGGCAGACCATGACCAGCGAGGAAATCAACAGCGATCGCAAAACGCCATGACCAGCGGTAAAAGGCATATCTCTACGAAACCACGATGCCGGATCATGTCAAGAAAAGGCCCGGGGGGCGAAATGCCTTGACCCACAGGCTCTGAGGGCGATCTTTGGCGCGACGACATGGGAATTTTTCTCAAGGCCATCGTGGTTCTCTGCATGCTCATTGGCATGCACAGTCGACCCTTTGCAGCCGACCCTTGCGATGTCATCGCAGAGATGCATGAGCACGATCATCATCATGACCACCCCGTGCCCTGCGGATCGCATGACGAACCATGCCCATCGGATCATCACCACCATCACGGTGCCGGATGTTTCTGCAGCGTCATGCCGATGATCGATCAGCGTGACCACTCGATCCGCCTTCTTGCGCCGTGCTTCGGCCTTTCGCGCATGCAAAACGAACGGGAAAGCATTCCCGATGGTCCGTTCTTGAGCGAGGACAAACCACCCTTGATTTGAGCGGCCTATCAGGCCCCATCGTGCCCTAACGGCGCGAATTTTTTTGCGCGTCCGCATTACGGACCGCCTTGTCGCTCGCATTTTACCTTCCGGCAGCATGCCCGGATTTACCCCTGACCCACCAAATTCATGTTTCATCTCAAACACATCATCCCGCTCTTGCTCGTCTGCATGACGCTTCCGATTCACGCCCAATCTGCGGTGATCGTGAGCCTAGCCACGGTTGGCGAGCGCGTGCGCGCGCAAAACCCCGAACTTGCTGCCGCGCGCTTGCAAATCCAGGAAGCAGCCGCGCGCGGCAAACAATCGGGCCGCCTGCCGAATCCGAATTTTGAAACCGCCTTCGAACACAATTCCTCTTTCGAGGAACGCAAGCTGGAGGTCGGCTTCACCCAACGCTTTCCGATCACCCACCGCTTGCGCCACGAAAAAAACCTCTCGGCCATCGAGTTGCGCGCTGCCGAGGCGGAAGTGCGAGAAATCGAACGGCAACTCACCGCCGAGGCACGTGAGACATGCGTGAAATTGCTGGCCAATCGTCAACGCCGCAATCTGCTGCAAAGCGAATCGGCGCTCATGCGGCAGTTCGCCAACACGCTCGCCGAAAGCGCACAACAAGGCGAGGCCTCGGCGCTTGACGCAGGTCAGGCAAAGCTCAACGCCGCCTCGCTCGAAATCCAAATTCGCGAACTCGACGCGGAAGAAAATTTTCACCTTGGAACGCTCAAGCCGCTGCTCGGAATGCAACAAGGCGAAGCTCTGCAAATCAACGGCAGTCTGCCCGATCCCGAAATTCCGAATGGATTGGTCGACCTCTCACATAGGCCCGACCTTCAAAAGGTCGAACTCTCCTTGCAAGCCGCCTCGCAAACCATCGCGCTCGAGCAAAGCCGCCGCTACGACGATGTCGAAGGCGGACTCTTTGCCTCCAGCGATCGCAGTGAGGACGCGCCCGAAGGCTACGACACCGAAACCATGATCGGACTGCGCTTGAAAATCCCGCTGCCATTCTGGAACCAAAACAAAGGCGCGGTGGAAGAGGCGAAAATTCGCAAAACCCGCATCGAAAACGAAGCGCTCGCGCTCACCCGCAAGATCGGCATCGAAACGGAAACCGCGAGGACCGACATGAAACAATGGGCTTCGCTCGTACGTGAAATCCAAAACACACATCTGCCGCTCGCTGCCGAACAGGTGCAGATCGCCGAGTCCGCCTATCGCGACGGGCAAGGCGACATCCATGCCCTGCTCCAATCAAAACAAAAACACCTCGAACTCTCCGCATCCCGCATCAACGCCCTGCGCGAATTTCACCTCGCAAAGGTCCGCCACGACGCCGCA
>CAYQRP010000119.1:0-2139 GCA_964419815.1 uncultured Luteolibacter sp.
AGCAAACTTTCGATTTTGGCCAGATTCAGTAGCAACGTAAAACTCCTCCAGCAGGTCGACGGCACCCTTGGGGTGCTGGCATGTTTCATTGCGACTCTACTGCGGCGGTTGTTTGACGCGTTTCAGCGCGGAGAGTCACAAGGTGAGACCAAAAAAATTCTGTTCATCAAGCTCGCCGAGCAAGGATCCACGGTGCTGGCTCATGAGGCAATCCGCCAAGCGGTGAGCAAGGTTGGAGCCAAAAATGTGTATTTCCTGCTCTTTGAAGAGAACCGTTTCATTCTCGATCTGATGCAGTTGGTGCCACAGGAGAATGTGCTCGCCATCCGCACCCGCTCGCCGTGGGAAATGATGACGAGTGGCATGAAGTGCCTGTTAAAAATCCGCCGCTTGGAAATCGACGCGTGCATCGACATGGAGTTCTTCGCGCGATTGACATCAGTTCTCGCATGGCTGAGCGGCGCACCGAAGCGGGTGGGATTCCACGCCTTTTTTGGTGAAGGCCCGTATCGGGGAAATCTTTTCACTCACCGGGTGCTCAACAACGCCTACCTTCATGCCAGCCGCACTTTCACCAGCCTTGTGATGGCCTTGGAAAATGCATCGGCTAATTTTCCGACCTTTCCGGTAGTGCCACCAACGAGCGAGGCACCGCCATTTTTTGAACCTGCGGCAGACGAGCGGCGAGAAATGGAGACCCTGCTCGCCTCGCTGATGCCATCAGGCCAAAAGCGCCTGGTTCTGCTCAATGCCAATGCAAGCGACCTGCTGCCCTTGCGCAGGTGGAACGAGACAAACTATCTCGCACTCGCCAAACGCCTGCTGGCGGAGTTCGACGACCTCTGCATCGGCTTCACGGGAGCTCCCGAGGAGCAGGCAAAAATCGACGAACTCGTTCGCGCCGTGGAATCTCCGCGCTGTTTTTGCCTCGCCGGCAAAACGACTCTCCGGCAATTGCTGATCATCTATGGCCTGGCAGATGTGCTGGTGACCAACGACAGCGGTCCCGCACATTTTGCGATCATGACCCCCATTGATGTGGTGGCGTTATTCGGGCCGGAAACTCCGCTGCTTTTTGGTTCAAATTCGCCGCGCAACCATGCCCTGTGGGCCGGCATTGCGTGCAGTCCATGCGTCAACGCGCTCAACAACCGCCAGACCACCTGCCGCAACAATGTCTGCATGCAGATGATCACGGTGGAGCAAGTCTTTGCAACCGTTTGCCAACTGATCCACGCTCGAAACCAAAGGCCGTAGCAGCTTCATCGTTCACAAAGCTGAATTTCATGAAACCTCCAGCAGCCCTTATACTCGATCGCGACGGCACGCTCATCGAGCATGTGCCATATCTGTGCGATCCGGCGGAGGTAAGGCTGCTGCCCGGAGTTGCCGATGCCTTGGCCAAGGCCCGTGAAGCTGGCGCACGCCTTTTCCTCCACAGCAACCAATCAGGCATCGGCCGCGGACTCTTCGATATCTCCGCCGTCCATGCCTGCAATGAACGCATGATCGAACTTCTGGGCACCGGCCCCACAACTTTCGAACGCATCTGCATCGCGCCGGAACATCCCGACGAGCCTTCAATCTACCGCAAACCATCGCCCGCCTTTGCGCGTGAAATATTGAGCGAGTTTGCCTACCATCCGATGGAGGTCTGTTACATTGGCGACCGCGGCAACGACCTTGCCACAGCCCGTGCGGCAGGCACCCGCGGCGCTGGAGTCGCCACTGGACTGGACGATCTACGTGCGGAAATGCGGGAACTCGGCATCGAGGGCATTTTCCCCGTTTTCAATTCCCTTTCCGAGGCCATTGGTTACCTTTTTCCTCGTCCATGAAGTCCGAAAACCCAGCCGCACGCGTGCTTGATCTCGATGGCATCGTAGCGCTGCGTGCATCAGCAGCCTCACAAGGTCGAAGCGTGGTGCTCACCAATGGATGTTTCGACCTGCTCCACCACGGACATATTTCCTACCTTCAGGAATCGGCACTTGTCGGGGATCTGCTCATCGTCGCCATCAACAGCGATGAATCCGTGCGTCAGCTCAAAGGTACCGGTCGCCCGGTCAACACCGAACAGGATCGGGCCTTCGCCATCGCTTCACTGCGCTGCGTGGACGCCACCTTCATTTTTCGCGG
>CAYQRP010000119.1:2239-4168 GCA_964419815.1 uncultured Luteolibacter sp.
AACATCTTTGGACCGAACGAAGACCACAAAGGCGACATGCGCAGCGTCGTCCACAAGGCTTATGCCCAAATTCAAAACACAGGCTCGGTGGAACTTTTCAAAAGCCACCATCCGGACTTTCGCGATGGTGAACAACAGCGCGATTTCCTGTATGTGAAGGACGCGGTGAACGCCACCATTCATCTCGCCACCGAGCCGCAGGCCGCAGGCATTTTCAACATCGGCTCCGGCATTGCCTCGACTTGGATCGACCTCGTCACGCCCATCTTTCAATCACTCGACTTGCCGGTTTCGATCAGGTTCATCGACATGCCCGAAGCCTTGCGTGGCAAATACCAGTACCGCACCCTCGCCGACACTTCCCGCCTCAAATCCTGCGGCTGGACCGGACCGGAATTCACACTCGATGCCGCGGTTCGCGACTATGTGAGCCACCATCTCATCTCCGATCGCAGGCTCGGCGACTGACACTCATTTCCACCATCATGCCCATCCCATCATTTCATGACTCCATCGCGGAACTCCGCGTCGCACTCCAGGCATCAGAAACCCTCGCACCGCAGGTGGAATCCGCTGGTCATGCCATTTTGGAATCGCTGAAAAACGGCGGAAAACTTCTCACCTGCGGCAATGGTGGCAGCGCGGCGGATGCCATGCATTTCGCCGAGGAACTCATCGGCCGCTACTGCAGAGATCGCCGCGCGCTGCCAGCCATCTGCCTCAACGCCGACCCCACCGCGATCACCTGCATCTGCAACGACTACGGCTATGAAAAGGTGTTTTCCCGCGGCATCGAGGCGCTTGGCAAAGCAGGCGATGTGCTCGTCGGCTTCACCACGAGCGGCAACAGCGCCAACGTGCTCACCGCCTTTGCCGCCGCAAAATCCCTCGGCATCACCACCATCCTCCTCGCCGGAAAAGACGGCGGCAAGGCACGCGGCACCTGCGATCACGAAATCATCGTGCCGTCCGACACCACATCACGCATTCAGGAAATCCATACGCTGGTGCTCCACCAGTGGCTGGAAGCGATCGATGCCGTCGATTGGAAATCCATACTTTAATCCACTATGACAAACGCCAGCATTCTAGCGGCCATTCGGGAACTCAAGATCCTCGTCATTGGCGACCTCATGCTCGACCATTACATCTGGGGCGATGTCCATCGCATTTCCCCCGAAGCTCCCGTTCCCATCGTCAACGTATCGCGCGAATCACACACCGCCGGCGGCGCTGCCAATGTCGCTCTCAACCTCGCATCGCTGGGTGTCGCCGCGAAAATCGCAGGCGCCCTCGGAGAAGATGCCGCGGGAAACCGCTTGCTCGGATTGCTTGGCGCGGCAGGAGTCGACACCTCACTCTGTGTTACAGCGCCCGCAAGACCGACCATCGTCAAAACCCGCGTCATTGTTCGCAACCAACAACTCTGCCGCATCGACCATGAAGCGACCGCTTCGCTGTATTCGATCGGAGCATCCCCCGCACTACTCAGCGCCATCGAGGCCTCCGACGCGATCATCGTGTCCGACTACGCCAAAGGGGTGATCTCACAATCCACCCTCAACGCCATACTCGATCACGCCAATCAACTCGGCAAAACAATCGCCATCGACCCCAAGCCCTCCAGCAAACTTAAATTTGAGGGTGCGAGCCTCATCACCCCCAACCGCCACGAAGCGCTCGAACTGGCAAGTCTTACCGAGCCAAGAATCGGCGAACCCTATCCACTCGATCAAGTCTGTCGCTACATCCACGAGCGCCATGCTCCCAAGCTCCTCATCATCACCCTCGGCGCGGACGGCATGGCCATTTGCCGCGACGGCAAGGTCGAGCAAACCCTGCCAACCCGCGCACGACAGGTCTTCGATGTCTCCGGCGCCGGTGATACCGTCATCGCCACCCTCACTGCCGCCCTCACCTCAGGCCTGA
>CAYQRP010000120.1:0-4130 GCA_964419815.1 uncultured Luteolibacter sp.
CCGTTCGCGACCTGCGCAATTCCTTCCCCCAAGTGGCCCGCTGGATCGAGGAGGGCGAGTCGGTGGAAATCACCCGCTCGGGCAAACCATTTGCCAAGCTCTCACCCGCTCCAGCCGCCAAATCGGTCAAGCCCAGTATGCCGGATTTCATGGAACGCCTGCGCCAGCACTTCCCCGATGAAACCGCAAGCAGGCAGCTCACGCCCGTGGTGGAATACGATCGCGACAACCGATGAGCGCATATGCGGACACAGGATTTGTGGTCTCTCTCTACAAGTTGGAGAGCACGAGCGAAAAGGCTGCCGCTTTGATGAAAAAAATGCAGTCACCGATTTGGATATCCAATCTCTGCGAAATCGAACTTCGCAACGCATTCCAACTCTCGGTGTTTCGCGGCGAAATCGACAAGCATTCCGCCCAACTCAAACTGCAACTCTTTCAACAGGATCTCAAAAAAGGAATCTATACTGTGATGCCCGTCTCTTCATCGGCCATGCATTCAAAAACCGCCGAATTGATCGATCGCCACAGCGCCCGCATCGGCACCCGCAGCCTCGACCTCATGCACATCGCCATCGCTCTCTTGCTGAAGGCAGATGTCTTCCTTTCGTTCGACCTCCGCCAAAGAAAGGCAGCCAAACTCGAAGGGCTGAAAATCAAGCCCTAGAGAGTTTTGCTCGAGTTTACATCGATGAACGGATGAAGAGGAGTCGGCGCCGCGGGCCGCGTCGCCCTACCGAGGCAAAAGCAGAAGCCGATTTTTCATCCTCTTCCACTTCGATGTTCAATGTTGGATGTTCCCCACCCTTACTCGACCACCACGCGGTAAAACACCTTGGCATCAGCGGGTTTCGGTTCAGTAAAGGTTCCGACCTGCAAGCCTGTCGCTTTGGTCGTCCATGATCCGTTGAGCGTGGTTGAAGACTCGACCTTGTAAGTGCGGCCCGCCAGCGCCTGCCAGGCGAGGGTCACATTGCCGCCCTGCACGGCAATGCTATCGATCTTAAAGATCGATGATGCACTGAATGGATCCGTTCCCGCAGCGATTTCCGCCGCGTTGCTCATGCCGTCCGCATCATCATCGCCCACGGAGCTGATCGAAAGGGTTTGACTGCTCGACGCGGTTGCAGTGGACATGACGGAGGCATCGTTCGGGTTGATAGTCGTGACAGTCGCCGTGGCGGTGACTCCCGATGGAATGCCGGTGACTGTGTAAGATGTATCCGTCGTTTCATGCGAGGTGATCTGACCATTGCTGCGTGTCACTGTGATGATGTAGCGAGGTACTAGCCCTTCAGAATCCGTCACGGCGGGCCATGAAAATGTGACGGTGCCATCGAGCGCGTAGCTTGCCACCTGCGGCGATGAAGCAGGCGCCGAAAGTTGCGTCACATCATAAAGCTTAAGAAACTGCGCCTCGAATGGATTGGTGGACCATGCGGCGGTAGTTGCTGGCACGGGGTTGAGAGAAACATAGAGACCATTGTTTACCATGTCATCGCGGGTAAAACCGTTCGCACCCCAGAGGAAGTTGTCACGACGCCCGGTGTGCTCGTTGTTCGGCCCGAGGTAGGCCGCGATGTTCTTCGCATTGTAGCGGCGATCCGACTTGAGGCCCATGAGATCCGCCAGCGCGGAGGGAATGCCAAAGGTGTTGGCTTGGGTGTTGTTGCGGTCCAAATTTTGGAAAGCGATCACCACATCGCTGGTGGCGGGCGAAGCTCCGCTCGTTTCGTACTTGGCCACCGCAAAAATCTCGGCATCGGCTGTGTTGCTGCCGATGGGGTTGAGGAACCAGCGGTTCGACGACTTCAAGGCCGGGCTGAATTCTCGTGCCAAGCCCACCCCCGAATAAGCGGGTCGCAAATGGCTCGCACCGAAGGCATCATTCGTCCATGCGGTCCACTGCGGCTGCATCGAGTTGTAGCGTTTGAAGTGAGGAACATACTTTCCGAAGTTCAGCTCGTAATGACTGAAACTGTTGAGGCTCGAAGTTCCGATTTCCTGCCCATACATGACCATCGGCGCGCCATCGTTGGTACTGCCCACCGCGTAGCGAATGAAGGCCTCCCAGGGATCAGCATAGCCCGCTTCGTCATGCGAAGTGTTGTTCAGCAAAACCAAACCTTGACCGTAAGACGCACGCCGAGTTTCGAAAATTTCACGATGCCCGGTAGTGGTGGCTGCCTCTTTCCACGGGAAAACAATGTTTTCATTCAAGATATCGAAATGCCGGTTTGATCGATAAGTCACCGCGCCGCCATCGAGCGACTCGGTCATGAAAACGAAATTCCATTTGTGCGCCCGCGCGACATTGATGGCGTATTCCCAGAACTGCGGCGGCATGCCTTGACCGAAGTCCGCACGCAATCCGTCGATGCCCGTGGCGGTTTGCAAGGCCAAAGGGCTGTTGGCGGGCAAGCCGGTCTTTTCCAGCCAGTAAGGCACATAGCGGGCAAAGTATTTCCATACCGCACGGGTCACCGCGTCGGAGGTGTTGGGCCCACCATCGAGATCGCCGGTGTTGATACCGTCCGTTTCAATCGCCACCGTGTCGCGACTCGACTGGGCCGATGGATACCCGGTCACCAAGGTCGCGTAGCGGCCGAAGAAAACATCGTACACATCGCGCCACTTGCCGAAGTCATTGCGATCGGGTGCGGCCGCGATGTTTGAGGAGGACGAAGCAGGACCCGCATAGGCATTGTCTCCGTCATTGCGCGAATAAAAACGCGCTTCACGATCCTTGATCTTGTCGCCCGGCGCCCAACCGCTCGTATTCACACCCGCGGCACTCATCAGCGCAATACCCTCCTCATCGATCTCACAATCGTATCCGGTGTGGTTGAAGGGTGCGTCGAGCATGACATGTACCCCCTTGCTGTCGGCTGTCGTTACAAAATTCTGGAACGCGCTCATCGAAGCCTCGCGATTCTGAGTCAATGTGTTCGTACCGTTGTAATTCACAGTCATCAGCTCATTGATCTCAAAAAAGTTTTTCACCGCATATGGCGAACCCGGATCATAAGGTGCCGTGGCCGTATCCCATCCACCACTCGGCTCGCGTCCTTCCGAAGCGACCGGATGCACCGGCTGGAACCAAAGGGTGTTGAGTCCCATGTCCCTCAGCCAATCAAGATTCCAACGCGTGTTGTCCGTCAGGCTCTCCAGCGTGCTGCGCCCTGCAAAGGTGTCATCGGTCGAATCGACATTGAGCACATTGATTTCATACACGCGCATGTCGCGCGCGATTTTTGGCGTCACCGTGATGCAGTGATCCCTGCGACCGTTGGAGGAATACCACTGCCAAGTCGAACTTCCCGCCGTACGGAAACGCGCCGTCAAACGATAGGCTCCGGACTTGGTCGCATTCAGCGTCAGCGAGTAGCTGCCATTCGATCCGCTCATCGGATGAGCTTGGAAATATCCGTTCGCTGGATAGGCACCGGAGATATAGCCTTCAGGTTTTTCATCGGGCGCCGGAGGCGAAATGATCCCGTCGTCGATCGAATCCCCGTTGGCGTCATCGTCCGCCCGCTCGCGGTTGTTGAGGTTGGTCCACACCTCGGCCTCGACCGTGTCGGCGGCACCTGTCGAAAAAGCAATCGTCACCGGCACCGACTCGGCGGCCTGCTCGTCGATGAAAAGTTTGGAAGTCGTGTAATCCGCATTCAGCGTGCCCGCCGAAGCAGAGCTCACGGTCATGCCCAAGGGCGCGGCACCGACGGTCACGGAAAATGGGCCACCTTGGGCATCTGATTCGCTCAGTGATTGAGCGTTGTTGCCTCCTGATGTGTAAAGATATGTGGTAGGCTGATTAGTGAATGTGACTCTGAAATAGTACTGAACGACTGCCCCAGGTGAAGGCATGGTGACGGACGCCGACCAGAACTGATTGCTTCCATTGTTGGAATGCCAATTCAAATTGGTTGATTGCCATGAGCCGGAATTGCCGAATCGATAAAAAAGAGAACCACCACTTTGATCATTATTTCCATTATTGCGCCATACACCTTGATAAAACGTAGTCGATGCGTTGGCGGAAGGATCAATTGGCGACCTCATCGAAATACCGCCTGCAATGTCCTGCGTGTTATTTGGGATATGCCAAAGATTCACAACCTGCCCGA
>CAYQRP010000121.1:0-4124 GCA_964419815.1 uncultured Luteolibacter sp.
GGCGAAATAGCCTAAACTCAGGGTGCAGTTTTCACATATGCATGGGATAGTCCCATCATCATGTCCATGCATCAAAAACCCGGGCAACATTTGGCGAATTGCCTATCCCTATCGCTGATCCTGATGGCTGCCGCAACGGTCAGCGCCAACGACAAGGTTCATGTTTCGCGCTTTTGGCACAATCACCAGCCCACCTATTGGCCGGAGTGGAATAGCAACGGATCACAAACCAGCCGCGTGCAATACGCATGGGATTCGATCGTGCTCAAGTCGGGTCAGAATTACGGCGGCCTGAGTCCGAAACAGCACCCGGAAAACAATCTCACGGAAATTTTCGGCATTCAGGATCGGGTCACTTCCTACCAAAGCGGTCCGCGCAATTCGCTCAGCAGTTTCAACAACGCAGGCGGATTCGCCATCAGCTACTCGGGATCGCTCATCGACAATGTCCGTCAACTCGGATCGCTCGGTCAGCTTGGCTATGGCTCGGGTTGGAACAACGGTTACCGCGAGGCACGCGGATGGCTTACCCCCGCAGGATCCACGCGCATGGATCTCGTTGGTTTCACCTACCACCACTCGCTCGCGCCGCTGCTGCCGAAGTCGGTCTTTCGCAAGGAGTTGCAAATTTTCAAACAGGCCTGGTGGAAGGCATGGGGTGGCAATGCCGATTTGAGCGATCATTCGAAAGGATTTTTCCCCACCGAAATGGGCTACTCGCGTCACCTGATCGATGTGCTCGCCGACGAAGGTTACCAATGGATCATCGTGCCAAGCCACCACATCAGCCGCACCTGCCCGACCTACAACGACAAGGCGAATCCGACGGGCAGCTACAACATTTATTCCAGCCCGCCCAACCGCGCCGACCAGCTCGGTCCATCGCCCACCGATGGCTGGTGGTTTGGCGAACCCAATCCCGGCAACTCGGCATGGAATGTCGCGCCCTACGCCTACCAACTCCACAAGGTGAAACATGTCGACCCAGAAACCGGTGCGGAAAAAACCATGGTCGCCGTACCTTCGGACGATGTACTGTCGTATCGTTACGGTTATGCCAACGAAGGCATCGGAAAAATCGGGCAGTTCATTTCGCCCTATGCCAACGATCCATCGCGACCGGTGATCGTGATGCCGTCCACCGACGGCGACAACGCATGGGGCGGCGGCTCAAGTTCGTGGTTCGAAGCGACACCACAATTTTTCAACGAATCGGTCTCGGCCGGATACCGCGCTTCAACGCCGCAGGATTTCGTGAATGCCCACGGCGCCGCCGCACCTGTTGCCCACATCGAGGATGGCGCGTGGATCTTCCCAGAAATGTGCTACGGCTCGCCGAATTTCCTCAAGTGGATCGAGCCGCCCGTCTCGACCGTCGCCAATCGCGGCATCACCACCGTGCCCGGCACGCAGATCGACATGGAGACCCCGGGCTTCGCATTGAAGTTTTACAGCTACGCGCCGCTCATGGCTGGTGCCAACTGGTGTGAGACTGCCGAGCAAATCCTGCGCGACGAAGGCGGCAGCGTGGAGGCATGGAAAATTCAGGCCCCCTACGACTGGGACGGCGCATGGACCAACCCGAATGATGTCGAGCTCGCCTGGCACATCTACCTCGCAGGCCTCGACTCGGGTTTCAACTACTACGGTGGCCTCGGCAATGACGACGAAATGAAACCCGGCCTCGCCACGCGTCGTGCGGTGGAAAAACTCACACCGTGGATGACGACGGCGCGCCGCACGCAAGACCGCACCGCGCCGACCGTGCTCAAGCCCCAACGCTTCCCCTACAACCCCGGCGGCTACACCTTTGGTTGGTTCAACAATGTCCCCGGCGTCGACACGCGTTTCCTCAAACGCATGAATTCCGAGTTCTACATCTGGACGCATGCCTACGACATCTCCGGCATCCCCGACGGCAACCTGAAGGTAAAAATCCGCATCGATAACGACGGCACTAATCCAATCGCCAGCAATCAAAATGAAACCTACGCGGGCGGCAATGAAGTGGGTTCGTGGGTCACCATCACCATGAACAAACGCGAGCTGCCCAAAACCCGCGAGGCGCTCAACACCGCCGCTGCCAACGGTCAGATTGATTATTTCCTGCCCACCAACGAGGTGGCGGATTACTACTTTGCAAAAATCACCGACAGCAACCTGCCGGGATTCCGCGACAAGCTGCTCGATTATTATGTCGAGGCCACCGATGCGAAAGGCAATGTCCACAAGTCGGACATCCAGCATGTCTATGTCGAAAATTTCTCGGGCGCTGGCGGTGGCGGCGGCACCACCCCAAGCTCAGTCGTCACCACGACACCAACCACACCAGTCGCAGGCTCGCCGGTCACCATCACCTACGATCCGGCCGGACGCAACCTCGCCAGCTCGAACCCAGTTTACATTCACATCGCACCCAACGAATGGGCCAACCGCGTGATTCCGCGTCCGCAGATGACGCTCAACGACGGCAAGTGGCAATACACCTACACGCCGCCCGCCGGCACGACCAACCTCCGCGTGGTCTTCACCGCCAACCCGGAGAGCAGCAACAACCTCGCATGGGATAACAATGGGGGTGCCGATTGGAACCTCAGCGTCGATAGTTCGCCAGTCACCGAAGCGCCTGCCGCACCCACGGGCCTTGTTGCCACGGCCGACAACAGCACCACGGTCACACTGAGCTGGGACAGCACCGCCACCGCGACTTCGTACATCGTGTACCGCAACGGCAACTCCATTGCGACCCCGCAGGACCCGAATTACGCCGACACCAACCTCGATCCCGAAACCACTTACACCTACACGATCGTCGCAGTGAACGGCATCGGCAACTCATCCGCCTCCGCCGAGGTGCAGGCCACCACGCCCTTCACTCCCGTGGGCAACACGACGATTCTCATTCTCGATCCGCTCAACAACTCTCAAACCACAGCAAGCAGCCACGATTTCATCGGACGCGCCGGCGCGCTTTTCACCAGCGGCCTGACATGGACCAATGCCAGCACCGGCGGCAGCGGCAACATCACCACATCCAGTGAGGACATCACCAATGGTTGGCAGTGGAGCGTCAATATTCCGCTCGCTGTGGGAACCAACACGGTCACATTCAGCGGCAATCACGCGAGCAGCAGCTCGGAGAGCTTTACCGACTCGGCCGCCAACTACACCACCTGGGCGACTGACTCAACTGGCGGCAGCGGATTCGGATCATGGTATCTTACCCCAAGCGGCGCAGCCGGATCCTTCCTCGCCAGCAGCAGTGCCCAGAGCAACATGAATGTCGGCGCCACCAGCGGCTTCGGCCTATGGGCAAACACTGGCGGCAGCAGCAAGGCCACGCGGAATTTCCTCCAAGCCATGCAATCGGGCGACAGCGTTGCGGTGCGCATCGACAACAACAACATCCAAAACGGCGGCAGCACGGGCTTCGAACTGCGCGACGCAAATGGCAACAAACGCTTTGCATTTTACTTCGTGGGCGGTCAGGCCAACTACCGCATCGACGACGCCACCAACGCACGCGACACCAATCTCGGGTGGACCTCCAACGGCCTCGCCCTCACGCTCACACTCGGCGCGAACAACACATACTCGCTCAACAGCGGATCCAGCGTCATCACAGGCACCCTCGCCAGCGGTGGGGACATCTCGTGGATCGAGTTTTTCAACAACAACGCCGGGGAAGGCGAAGCCAACAATTTCTACTTCGGAGAAATGAGCCACACCCGCGTCACCAGCGAGACGGTCACGGTCAATGAAAGCATCACCATCACTCGCAACGCCGTCGAAGAATCCACCGACGGGATTCCAAATTCTTGGTGGATCGAGCATTTCGGCACCACTACCGGTGCCAGCGCCGCCGCCGATCCGGATGCCGATGGATTCACCAACGCTCAGGAATACGCTCTCGGCACCGACCCCGCCGATGCAGGCTCGGCATTCCGCATCATGAGCCTATCGCGCAATGCCAACTCGGTGACCATCACCTGGGCCTCGGTGAACGGCAAATCCTACAAAATCCAAAGCTCGGAAAACCTCAGCGAAGGCAGCTGGCAGGATGTGGCCGATTCGCAAATCACCGCAGACTCCGCCTCAAGCACCCAAACCGTCACCAACAATTC
>CAYQRP010000122.1:0-1146 GCA_964419815.1 uncultured Luteolibacter sp.
CGACGAGTACGACGAGAGTACCGCGATCATGCCCATGACCGATGATCCGCCCAATCCCCACACGGAATACGGCCGCTTCATCAACAACGAGGGCAAGCCCAGCGATTGGTGGATGATTCTTACCGACGAGCTCAAGCGCATGCTGTTGAATCAACGAGCAAACACCAGCACCCTGCCGACCGTTGAGTCGCTCTCCAACCGCTCCAACATCGGCCCGCAAGCGATGGTCGATCTGGGCATGATCGATGAAGAAAACCTGCTCGCATGGACCGATGACCTCGATGGCAGAACGGTGGTGGAAACGGTCGGCGGTAAGGAATGCCGCAGCAACCTTGATCCGGCTATCGACCGCTACATGTACTTCAGCGTGAACAACCAATTTGCCCACCAACTGAGCAATGGCGATGTGACAATCGAGGTGGAGTACTTCGACTCGTTCAATGGAAGCGGTTCGGGCACCGTGCTCGGCCTTCAGTACGACGGATCCGGCATCATCGACTTGCCGGAATACACCAGCCATCCGCAATCAATCACCACAACCGACAGCAACACCTGGCGCACGGTGCGTTTCGAAATTTCTGACGCGTATTTTGGCGGACGCCAAAACATGCAGGCGGATTTTCGGCTGAGATTGAACGGCAAAAAACTTCATGTGAACCGTGTGTGGGTGCGTTTGCCCGAAGCCAAGGCGCACCCCTTCACATGGACCAACGATTCGGCCGGCGCATCCATCGATTGGGCGCCGAACGCCAACTGGCTCGGCGGCATCGTCGCCCAGCCCGACCCCACAAGCACCGTGAGGTTTTTCACGGATCAGACGATGTCCGGCGGCACGGTTTCGATTTCAAACAACATCAGCGGCCAGGTTTTCAACCGCTTCGAACTCGACGGCAATGCATCCCCTTCGGCCAACACGACCGTCACGCTCACGGGCGAAAGTCTCAACCTTGATGGCAACACACCCGAGATCGCGCTGCATGCAAACCATGGCGCCTACGATATTTCTTACGACCTGCAATTGCCGCTCGTGCTCTCAACGCAAACCCTGCTCAGCGGCGAAGGCGATGCCGATTTTCGTCTTTCTGGCACGATCAGCGGCGATGGCGGATTGATCAAAACCGGCGCTTCCACGCTGACCCTCAGCGG
>CAYQRP010000122.1:1246-4117 GCA_964419815.1 uncultured Luteolibacter sp.
GTCCAAGCCAACAATGCCAACCCTGGCAACGATGCATCCACCGTCAGCATCGCGCAAACCGGGGCCACACTGGATCTCACCTATCAGGGCACCGACAAGGTCGACAAACTCATCATCGGAACCGCGCAAATGGCAGATGGCGTTTATGGAAAATCCGGATCGACCGCACCCGTTATCGGCATACCGCAAATCACGGGCGACGGCACCCTCACCGTGCGGGGTTTGGCCCGATTTTCATCGTGGATCGCTGGAAACTTCGCCAAAGGGGCCGTGGCAATGCGCGGACCGCAGGATGATGACGACAAAGACGGCATTCCCAATCTGATCGAGTACGCGCTCGCGGGTCTCGATCCCACCGTTCCCGATACGGTGCCCAAGACCATCACCAACGGCGTGTTCAGCTTTGCCAAACGCGCCGACGTGGCAGGTCTCAGCTATGCCATCGAGGAATCCATCGACCTAGGAGCCAACGATGCGTGGAGCGAAGTCAGCGGCACCTCTTACGTCAATGGCCCGGAAGCGATCTCTTACACTCCGACTCCCAGTGCTGCGGACAAGACCTTTGTGCGACTCAAGATCACGATGGATCCTGAGTGATTTGATCGCAGTCCGATGTTTGTACATGCCGCGCACTTGCATGCAAATTGGTCGATTGTTTTTGACATCATTCCATCGAGTTGTTTAGTACCCCAATCCGCCACGAACGGTCTATCTGATATCGAGCACATCGGTGGCGGACCAACCAATCATCCAATCATGAAATCGAATTCCATCGTTGCCGCAACCTTCTTCGTGGGCATTTCCCTTTCCACCGTCAATGCCGAGACCTTTCGCTATCGCCTCAGCGGCGACTGGAGCAAGATCGCTGGCGCCTCGGATGCCGGTTGGGGTGTGAACCCCAACACCGAAGGTGCGCCTGGCGCAAACCTGCCGGGTGCGGAAGACGAAGCCCGCATCAACTGGGGCGGCAACACCGTGACGGTTTCGAACGCCGCACCAAGCGTCAAAAAAGTCGAAATCGGCGTGGATGAAAACGGAACCGTCGTCGTCGGAAACGGCGGCGTGCTCAGCTCCGCCACCGACATCTTCGCAGGCAACAACGGCTCGGCGGCCTCGGGCAGATTGATCGTCCTGTCAGGCGGACAAGTGAACGTCGGCAACATTCTGTGGGCGGCGAACGAAAGCTCGGAAGGCATCATCGATGTCCAGACCGGTGGCACGGTCACCGTCGCCAGCCACCTCTGGTGGGGCGTCAGCGGCAAGGCCATCATCACCATCAGCGGCGAGGTCAAACAAAACGACGGCATCCTTGGCCTCGGCACCAACAACGCCACCAGCGCAAGCGGCGGAAATGCCACCGTCACCATCTCCAGCGGCGGCAAATTGCACCTGAACAACATCAGCGGCGCAGCCGAAACACCATCCATCCAACCCGGCTCAAAAATCGAGATCAACTCCGGCGGCCTGCTCACCGTCAAAGGCGACCAAGTCGGCTCGATCAACAATTACATCGCCGCAAACAAGATCCTCGGCGTCGGCGGATCCCTGCAGGTTTCATTCGACCCCGCCACCAACCTCACTTCCGTGAGCGTCCAAGCCGGTGAAGCCGCACCCACCAGCGCCCCCGCGGGTCAGCCGTAATCGAAGATCGCAGATCGAAATCAGCACATTGCGCGGACACCCGATTCTGAAGGTTTCCGCCAACGCGCTGATCTGACGACCTTCACGATCTTGCCTTCCCGCATCAGGGGCATCCCAGATCGTCTGCGCTAACCAATCAGAAGCCGACCCATTTCAGCGCTTCCTCCAATTTCTCGGGTGAGGCATTGACATGGCCCATGCCTGGAACATCGATGAAAAGATAGTTGGCGCGCTCGGCTTTCCACTCGGCGCTGGTTTTGAGAATCTCCTTGTAGTTGAAATCCTTGTCGCCGGAAATCACGACCCACTTGTGATCTTTGCAATCCTTCCCCGTGATATCGCGCACTGCGAGACCGGGAAAATGACCGCAGCTTCCATTCCCCGGCAGGTAGCTCTGTGCAGCGTGGCTGATCGATGCGCGGAACCATTGTGGAAACATGGCATGCGTCAACATGGCGATGTGACCGCCACCCGATAGACCGCCCACACAAACCCGTTTTTCATCCACATTCCATTGTTTTTTGACCGCCGCCAAGGCATCGACGGCGAGTTTTACGCGGCGCATTATGGGTTGCTTGTTCGAGGTTCCCTTGGGGCACGCGTAGATCAGGGACAATCGGTCCATGACTGGCTGACAATTTATCAGTTCATGCCCTTGATCGTTCGCGCTGACGTGCAGATACACGCCCATGGGCTTGGCGGGATCATAGTGAGCCGGCACATAAACAATCATCGCCCCATTGTCATAAGAGAACATTTCTTCGATCGGGCCCTTGTTTGCATCCCACTCTTTGGGGAAATTGCCTTTGGCAAAAGCGTCATACACCGCCTTTGCGTTCGCTCCCTCCAGGTATTCCTTCGCAGTGGCATAGGCAGGCTGGCGGATCTCCACATGATTCATGTATCCCGTCTTGGCATCGCCACTTTTCATGGGCTTGTCCGCTTTAGGCGAGCCCGTTGCCTGTTTTGAGACAAATTCGCGGTCCGCTGCTGAGAGTTTATCCAGCGCATATTTGATCTCTTTGCCATTCATCAGCAAGGTCACCTGTGAGCCATCGCTGCTTACAAACTCGGCATTGATCACTCTGCCCTCGTTGTTTGTCCATTTGCGGATCTCACCAGCGGCCGCATGAGTGCTAATGACAATGGCCAACAAGGTTCGCAGAAAATCAAATTTCATCCGTAACAGCGTCAACAAAGTTATCACTTAACGTCAACCGATTTATGAGG
>CAYQRP010000123.1:0-4078 GCA_964419815.1 uncultured Luteolibacter sp.
AAGATGCGCCCTCTTCATTCTCTTCCCACTTCAATGTTCAACGTTCAATGTTGGATGTTCACCTCTTCACCTCCCTCCAATCACTCGCTTCAACAAACCCGTCATCACCCCCGCCGCCTGTTTGCCGGTTTCCAGCACTTCTTTGTGATTCAGCGGCGTTTGGGAAATCCCCGCCGCCCAATTCGTCAGGCACGAAAACGCCACGACGGGCAGCCCCAAAGCGCGCGCCTGAATCGTTTCCAGCACGGTGCTCATCCCCACCGCATCGGCTCCCATGGTTCGCAGCATGCGGATCTCCGCCGGTGTCTCAAATTGCGGACCCCGCAAGCCGGCATACACACCTTCATGCAAAGGCATGCCCAATGATTTGGCCGCCTCACGAAACGCCTCACGCCACGCGCCATCATACGCTTCCGACATGTCGACAAACTCCGCCCCCACCAGCGGCGAGGCACATGTCAGATTCAAATGATCGCTCAGCATCATCCACTCGCCCGGCGCAAATTGCGGGTTCAGCGTGCCTGCGGCATTCGTCAGCACCAAGGCATCCACCCCCTGACTCGCCATCCACCTCACCCCCGCCGTCACCACCTGCGCGCTATGACCTTCATACAAATGCACCCGACCCTTCATCACCAGCACCTCGGCACCTGCCAGGCGACCGCGCAAAAATTTTCCCGAATGCCCCGGCACCGACGACTCGGGAATGCCCGCATCCGAAAATGCAAATTCCGCATCGACCTCGATCTCATCCGCCAAAGGCCCCAAGCCGGATCCCAATACCATGCCAATCATGGAAAAAGACTAACAATTCATCGCCGCCTTACCACACCAAAGAGGTTCGTTCTTCCTAAGGAGGCACGACACTCCTGTCGTGCTCTTCTCAGAAATTTTAACCGCGAATGGACGCGAACATGGAGAGTGATTGAACATTAAAGACTGGCGATTGGGTGAAGAAAATGACGGAGCCGCTTCTTCAAAGGGGAGCGCTGGCGTCCCGCCGGCTGTGTCACGCATCTTGCGGGACACCTCTTCATCGTAGCTGGGACATCCTGTCCCAGGCCGTCCATGGAGCATCCTGCTCCATGTTCTTCGCAGCCGAAGAAGCTGCCGGAGAGATTGCAGATCGCTGATCGATAAATAAGCTGTCAAAAATTGCTTTAAAATTCGTCCAAGCAGTTAAGTCCTAGCGAGCGCAAATACGCAAAAGTCGGATCATAAAAACAAGGATGGCGCGTGGGGTCCTCCATGTCACCTTCGGGTACAACAATCACAACCCCTTGGCGGGCGCGGGTTAGCAAAACCCGATATGCATTGAGCAGATACTTTTTTCGATCGTCCTTGAGAATTCGCTGCCAGTTGGACCCTTTGAAACTAAAATTCTGCCACCCTGTCTCGTGATAGCGGAAATCACCATCCCAAACCACACACACCCAATCGAGTTCCAGTCCTTGCACATCGAATTCCGTAGCAACATCTTCAAGATAATAACTCGATCGTACGTCATCGCGCTCATTTAAGAACCAATTCACAGGATCAGTCTGCACTCGGACGTCAATTGCATGTGGCTTCAGTCTTTCAGCCTGCGATGAAACGACGATTCCAAATCGCTCGGACCCTCGCGCCCTTTCGCGCAACCACGCTTTAGCCTTCGTAAGATCGCGAGTTAGTGCGATCGGATATTTTTGAGAGAAATGCGCGTAACTTTGTCGTGCCTGATCTTTTTCAAGATCAAGCATTTCCTTCACAAATCTGCTGAGATTTTCGGCCCGAAACGATCGAAGGGAGACACCGAGATGAAGATCTGGAACATCGTACGTGATACCCGATCCGGGATCATCAAGCGCCGATTCTGCCACATTGTATTCTGAATCGGAAAGACGTGAAGACACATGCAGATCCCAATCCGGAAAAGATCTATTACGCGCGTGAATCCATTCGGATATACCCGCCTCACCCGTATTAATTTCCTGACCGCCGCCCACGAGACAAACCACGACCGCCCAGTCTTTGTGTCGATCCAAGCATGAAATCAGAAATTCAGGCTCCGATGAATCGAAGTTCGAGATACCCTTTTTCCTCTTCATAAAAGAACATGTTTGTTCCTTGTTCCAAGCTCTCTGGGCCTCATCAAATAGAGTCACATGTTCGACAGGTGGGCTGTTATCAGTAATGCAGGAGTCTCTAAAGTGATGAACGTTTTGCACAAACGCCTTAACTTCATTGCGGGCTTCTTTGAGCGTCACTCTTTCCCCTTTTTCTCGTTTGCGAGCAACCTTGTCGCGCGCAAGAGCTTCGCAAAGAATCCTGACTAAGGGCCCATTTCCAGATAAGAAAACGCTATAAAGCTCAGAATTTTCATCTCGGTGACGCGTTGCCGTGTTCAAGCCCACCAATGTCTTCCCTGCGCCTGGAACCCCAGTCACGAAACAGATGGCTTTTCGCCTATTTTGCCTGCAGGACTGTATGATTGCTTCGATGCACTTAGCGGTCTTGGACAGATTGGTTGCTGAAGCATCGCTTCTAGAAATTTCGTGAACGCCGTGACCGTTATACAGGGCCCTCGCTGCCTCGAGTATTGTAGGAGTTGGAAAATACCTCCCTTGCTCCCAACTTTCCGCAATAACCGGTTTACCATTCGTGCATTTCAGCACCTCATCGATGGTCTCTCTGAGACTCGTTGAGTTTGCTGCCAAAGGCTCGATCAAAAAATCATCGGCGTTGCATATGACAAATAGCGGCGGGAGTTTTTTTGCTTCGGTAGCGACCAAAATCGGAGCCACATGCGAGTGATGGCTTGTTTCATGAAAATTTTTCAGATCTAGCCCGTAGTCCCACACCTGCTCGCGATCACGAGCATGAAAAATCACCTCTCCAACTTTAAATTCGATCGCAAAAATAACGTGTTCGATGAGCAAAACGACATCGATGCGATGACCCATTCTTGGGACAATAAACTCAAAGTAAATTTGACCGTCTATGCCATTCAGTGACGATTTGAGAACCCTGATCTGTTCCACCCAAGCATTTCGCTGAGTCGGCATGACGTCGTATTCGGTTCGACGGAGAATCTCACCAAGTATCAGTTCCTCTGAAGATGAAACAAATCTGCCAATCGATGCCGAATAGTATGACCGAGCAAGTGAGGGCTTGGAAGTACTGGTGATTAGGCAATTTTCCATTGAATGAAAATTTCGTGTTTCCTATGCGACTGCCGATTTCGTCATTTTGAGCTTTCAGCATTTACCCTCTAGGGTGGGACAAATGTTGGTACAGACAGAAAATTTCCGGAAAAGTTTCAGTCCGTGCTTATCCTGCATTTGCGTGTTCCGTTAAATCACGAAGAAGGCGGCAGCTTCAAGGTTCAAATTGGCAAAGAAAAGGAAGAAGCAGTCGAGGCCTTGGCTTTTTCAGAACATGGAGCGGGACGCTCCATAGACGGCCTGGGACAGGATGTCCCAGCTACGCGGAAAAGTCGGCGCCGCGAGGCCGCATCACCCTACCAGGGTAGAAAAGAGGTGTCCCGCAAGATGCGTGACACAGCCGGCGGGACGCCGGCGCTCCCCTTCAAGAAGCGGCATCTTCACTCTCTTCCCTAACCATCAATCTCAAATAACCAATCCCTCTTCCCCTCCGCGTCCCTTTGCGACCTTGGCGTCTTGGCGGTAAATCATTCTTCAAAGATTCGGCGCTGCGAGGCCGCATCGCCCTACCGTGAAGAGGCCTTCACCGCGCTGCCATCGGTCACGGTGTCGGGCGGATGCAGCAGCACTTTGTCGCCGACTGCGAGACCTGAGATGATCTGCGAGAACCGACCGTCGGTATGTCCGACCTCGACCGATGTCAGTCGCGCCCGGCCCTTTTGCATCACAAAAGTTTTCCACTGGTTGCCTTCGCGAAACAGTGCGCCGGATGGTGAGACCAGCACATCGTCGCCATGCCACACCGCCACGCGCACCTCGACGCGAAAGCGGTCGCCCAAGGACTTGGCTTTGCCGTCGGCCGATTGCAGATCGATCAGCACAATCACCCGTTGCTCCTCGACGCCCAAGGCCGAAATCTTGGTAAATGCCGCCGG
>CAYQRP010000124.1:0-4050 GCA_964419815.1 uncultured Luteolibacter sp.
CGCACACCATGGCACGCATCCTAGGCATTGAAATCCCCAACGAGAAGCGCATCGAAGCTTCCCTTCCCTACATGTTTGGCATTGGCCGTCCGACGGCTGCCAAGATTCTCGAGCATGCGGGTATCGACCCCAACATCCGCACCGGTCAGCTCACCGAAGACCAGCTCGTGCGCATTTCCCAAGTGATCCAGACCGAAGGGATCCTCGTCGAGGGCGACCTTCGCCGTGAGCGTCAGGCCCAGATGAAGCGTCTCACCTCGATCAACTGCTATCGCGGCATCCGCCACAAGCGTGGTTTGCCCGTTCGCGGTCAACGCACCCGCACCAACGCCCGCACCCGCAAGGGCAAGAAGAAGACCGTGGGCGTTAAGAAGTAATCCCATCCATCATTGATTCATGTCCGACCAAGAAACCAATCAGGAAACCGCCGCCGAAGTGAAGGCTGCCGCCGCGGCCGCCGCGCCGGAGGCAGCTGCCGAGGCTCCGAAAAAGGAAGTCAAGCGCGACATTTTCGCCGAAATCGGCGGAGGTGAGGAGGAGATCAAAATCCACAAAGCCAAGGGCTCGAAGAATGTTGCCCGCGGAGTGGTGCATGTCACTGCCACCTTCAACAATACCTTGGTCAGCGTGACCGATGTGAACGGCAACGCGATCGGTTGGTCGACTGCCGGCAAGATGGGCTTCAAAGGTTCGCGCAAGAGCACGGCATACGCCGCACAGGTCGTGTCGCAAGATGCCTGCCGCCAGGCGATGGGCCACGGTCTCAAGGAAGTCGATGTCCGCGTCAAGGGTCCGGGTTCCGGTCGTGAGTCCGCGGTTCGCGCCGTGCAAGGTCTTGGTTTGGAAATCCTTTCCATCCGCGACGTGACTCCGATTCCGCACAACGGCTGCCGTCCGAAGAAGGCCCGCCGCGTTTAATATCCAACTTAATTATTTCATAACATGGCTCGTTACACAGGTCCCCGCACCAAGATCAGCCGCCGATTTGGCGTCGCCCTCTTTGGCTCATCCAAGGCGCTTGAGCGTCGCAATTTCCCGCCCGGTCAGCACGGTGTGCGCGCCGGTCGCAAGAAGAAGAGCGAATACTCCGTCGCACTTGGTGAAAAGCAAAAGCTCCGCTTCCAATACGGTGTGCTCGAGAAGCAGTTCCGTGGTTACTACGAAGAGGCCGCAAGGCGTCGCGGCGTGACCGGCGAGATCCTCCTCCAGTTGCTTGAAACCCGTTTGGACAATGTTTGCTATCGCGCAGGTTTTGGCAACTCACGCCAAGCCGCCCGCCAGATCGTCAACCACGGCCACATCCTCGTGAACGGCCGCTGCGTCGATATCCCGAGCTATCAGGTTAAGCCTGGCGACGTGATCAAGGTTGGTGCCAAGCCTTCCTCGCAACAACTCGTGCTTCGCATGACCGACCTGACCCAATC
Organism: uncultured Luteolibacter sp.; assembly: GCA_964419815.1. Classification (GTDB taxonomy): domain Bacteria; phylum Verrucomicrobiota; class Verrucomicrobiia; order Verrucomicrobiales; family Akkermansiaceae; genus Luteolibacter. The sequence goes on from CAYQRP010000124.1 coordinate 1,425, forward strand.
CATGCCTTCGTGCGATTGGCTCAATGTCGACAAGGACAAGCTTGAGGCCACCGTTTCGCGTGTGCCCGAGCGTTCCGACATCGATCCGGTCGTCAACGAGCAGCTCATCGTCGAGCTTTACTCGCGCTGATTTTTTTCAGTCGTCGATTTTTCCAAAAGCCCGGGAATTTCCCGGGCTTTTGTGTTTTTTGGACTGGGCTTTAGCGGGATCAACGACATGCCGAGCAGGTGCCTGCCTTGATCGTGAAGTGGGCGATTGCGCCGAGGCTTTGAGTGGATTTGAGCCAATCAAGGTGGGTGGTGGTGATCCATTTTTGGGCGTTTGCGGGCATGTGGCTGATCAGTGCGTTGCGGCGTGCGGGGTCGAGTTCGCCGAAGATGTCGTCGAGCAGGTAGACCGGGGTGGATTTGCCGGCGGATTCAAGCAAGCGGCCTTGAGCGAGCTTGAGGGCGAGGGCGATCGTGCGTTGCTGACCTTCGCTGGCGAAGTCGGCGGCCGGTTTGCCATCGATGCGCAACGAGATGTCATCACGGTGGGGCCCGACCACCGACTGGCGGGTGCGCCGCTCGCGCTCGCGGGCGTCGATGATCGACTGGTGGAGGTCGGCTCCGCTGGCCGGAATGTAATCGAGCGTGAGCGCTTCGTTTTTGCCGCTGATGGCTGCCTGTGCTTCGGCGGCGTAGGGGTTGAGCTGCGCGATCATTTGTGCGCGGGCTTTGATGAGTTGGCTACCGTGTTCGGCGAGGATATGGTCGTAGGAAAAAATTTCTTTATCTCGGTGGAGCCCCTCGCGCAGCAGCAGATTTTTGGCAAGCAGAGCGCGGCGGTAGCGGGCCAGCGAGCGGCGGTAGGCGGGATCAATTTGCGAGCCGATGAAATCGAGGTAGCGGCGGCGGGTTTCGCCGGGGCCACGAACAAGTTCCAAATCTTCGTTGCCCATCCAGACGATGAGCCCACCTTGTGAGAGGTATTCCGAACGACTGGCGCAGGGACTTTGGTTTTGTTTGAGGTCGATTCCCTTGCGGTTCCATTTCACCTGTCGCTCTTCGCTCCATGCATTGCCGGCAATGCCGAAGCCGTCCTTGCCGATGCGTGCGAGCGTGGCGAGCCGATGGCTGCGCGGCGATTGCAAGCGCACGAGCATGCAGATCGCTTCGAGGATTGAGGTTTTCCCCTGGGCATTGTCGCCGGTGAGGATCGCGCCGGCCTCGGGCGCTTCGAGATCGAGCGACTCAAAGCACCTGAAATCCATCAATCGCAGCGAGCGGATCACGCGGGATTTTTTAATGCCGAATTTCGCGCGTGGAAAGCGGGCAATCGGTATGGATGGGCAAATTGTGTTTTTGCGGGAAATTTTCCGGCTCGATCATTTTCCGTGTGGGTGGCAAATTCGGGCGTGGATTTGTTTTCCCAAGCCAAACCTGCTGCGGATGCCGCCTTGTCGGTGACGCAACTTTTGCGCCGCATGAAGCTGGTGCTCGAGGGTGGGATCGGCGAGTTGTGGGTTGAGGGTGAGGTCTCGAATCTCAAGAAGCAGGGCAGCGGACATTGGTATTTTTCACTCAAGGATGAGGGCGCGCAAATCCAGTGCGTGATGTTTTCTGCGGCGAGACGCGAAGGTGCGACGGCCCTAGTCGATGGTGCGAAGGTGCGGGTGTTTGCCGAGGCAAGCGTGTACGAGGCACGCGGGCAATTGCAGGTCATCGTGAGGCAAGTCGAGCGCGCGGGGGCAGGCGATTTGCAGGCAAAATTCGAGCAGCTCAAGCGACGCTTGCAGGAAGAGGGATTGTTTGATGCGAAACGCAAAAAACCTCTGCCGTTTTTTCCGCGGACCGTGGGTATCGTCACATCCGAATCGGGCGCGGCTTTGCAGGACATGCTCAATGTGCTGTCGCGGCGCGCGCCTTGGGTGAGGGTCGTGCTTGATCCGGTGAGGGTGCAGGGAAAAGGTGCGGAGATCGAGATCGCAAGGGCAATCGAAAGGATGGGTCGACCCGATGATTTAGGTTTGCCGCGATGCGATGTGTTGATCGTCGGTCGCGGTGGAGGATCCATTGAGGACCTTTGGAATTTCAACGAGGAGATCGTCGCGCGAGCGATTGCCGCGTGTCCGCTACCGGTGGTTTCGGCGGTCGGGCATGAGATTGATTTCACCATCGCGGACTTTGTGGCTGACCTAAGGGCGCCAACGCCGAGTGCGGCGGCCGAGTTGGTGGTGCCGGATGCTGCGACTTTGAAAGCGCGTTTGGCGCAGCTGCGTCGGCGTGGCGAGCGGGTGATCCATGAACGCGTTTCGCAGGGACGCAGTCAGCTTGAAAGATTGCGCCGCGGAGTTTTGCAACGCGACGGTGAGCGTTTGTTGCGCGAACCGGTGATGCGTTTGGATGCCTTGTCGGATCGATTGTCGAGCGCGCTTGAGTCTTCCTTGGATGCTTCGCGAATCAAATTGCGTGAGTTGGTTTTGCGACATCGTGGGCATCATCCCACGCGCGTGTTGGAGCGTCGGTTTGAATCGCTGATGACGACACGCAAGCAGCTTGAAGCGGCCTGCGCGAATGCGGTGCAGCACAAATCCGAGCGCTTGATGCAAATGGCGGGACTGTTGCGCGCGCTCGGGCCGGAGTC
>CAYQRP010000125.1:0-4039 GCA_964419815.1 uncultured Luteolibacter sp.
TCCAAAGGCCTCGTGCAGGCCACCCACTTGGTTTATGCCTTGCACGCGGTGAGCCTTGTGCTCGGTGCCTTCGGTGCCGCTTCAGTGATCGGCAGTTTTCTCTTCGGTTGGCCGTCGATCATTGCGGTCATCATCAATTATGTGAAACGCTCCGAAGCACGCGGCACTTGGCTCGAGCCTCACTTCAAATGGCAGATCCAGACCTTTTGGTATTCCCTCTTCTGGGCCTGCCTCGTCGGCATGGTTTCACTTGTTCTCATGCTCGTGCTTATCGGCTTCGCCACATGGGTCATCGGATTTCTCATTCTTGCCATCTGGGCGATCTATCGCATCGCCCGCGGTTGGTTGGCGCTCAACGAAGGCAAGCCACCTGTGGCGGAAATGAGGTGATACAAGCGTCGGCTTCGCGATGACTACCGCTCACGGCGAATACACCGTCACAGGACCAACACCGCCACCCTGCACGCGGCGCAACTTTTCAACAGCGGCGATCACCGCATCGGCCGCCGCATGCGCGTCATCCATCGTGTTCAATCTCGAAAAACTGAATCGCAGGCTGCTCTTTGCCCTGACTTCGGGAATACCCATTGCCAACTGCACATGCGAGGGACGCTGACTGCCAGTCATGCACGCCGACCCCGCGGAACAGGCGACATTTTTTTCATCGAGCAAAATCAACAAACCCGCCGCTTCGCAGTCGGCGAATGAGAGATGACTCGTATTTGGCAGCCGTCGCGTAGGATCGCCGTTGAGCGTCACGCCTGAGAGTCCCGCGATCACCTTGGTTTCAAAAGCATCGCGCATGGCTGCAACCAGCGCCGCGCCGCCATCAGCCAAATGCTTGGCCGCAAGCTCGGCGGCGACACCCATTCCAACAATGCCGGCGGTATTTTCCGTGCCACTGCGCCGCCCACCCTCTTGCCCACCACCGCGCAGCAAGGGCTCAAATGCCAGCCCGCCGCGCACATATAAAGCCCCCACGCCTTTGGGTCCATGAAACTTGTGCGCCGATATCGAAAGCATGTCCACACCCAGCGCTTTGACATCGATGGGAATTTTTCCCGCTGCCTGAATCGCGTCGCTGTGCGTCGGCAAACCCATGGCTTTGGACATTTGGAAAATTTCCGCGACAGGCTGAATCACGCCAGTCTCGTTGTTGGCCATCATCACCGAAACAAAGGCCGACTTGGGCAATTGCTTCGAAGCGGCATCAGTTTCCACTACGCCATCGGCATTCACTCGCGCGCAAAAAAATCCACGCCCCATCGCCTCGACGCAGCGCAGCACCGCGCTGTGCTCGATCGCCGAAACCAACGCACAACCACCGCTTGCAAGCCTATCCATCGAATGAAGCGCGGTGTTGACGCTTTCCGTGCCACCACCAGTGAACACGATCTCGCCGGCATCGGCACCGATCAACGCCGCCACTTGCTCCCGCGCGCGATCGATCGCCGCCCTCGCACGCTTGGCCTCGCGGTGCGCACCCGACGGATTGGCATGACCATCGCGCAACCAAGGCAGCATGGCGTCCACCACTTCGGGCAGCAGCGCAGTCGTCGCGTTGGCATCAAGATCGATCACCCCACCAGCATCCCGCTCATCCGGCCGATGGCAACCCGGAAAAATTCTTCGATGCCGACTCAACAGGGAAACTGCCGACGCAACATCGACTTTAAATGTAGAACATCGAGCCAGCCGGGTTGGCCACGATCGACTCGAGCGTGATCCCATCCAACGCCTCAGTCACCTCGGCGGAAACTTTTTCCCAAGCCAATTTCACCGCCGCACCCGATTCGCCACCGCCCATAACCGAGCACTGCAAAAGGGCGGGATCCACCGCCTCGACCACCTGCCGCAGCGTGATAGCCTCCGCGCTCCGAGCCAGCAAATAGCCTCCCGCGCGGCCTCTGCGGCTCTCCACAAGCCCGGCCCGCCTCAGGTCGTTGAGGATTTGAACCAGAAAATTTCCCGAAACCTCTTCTCGTTGCGCCAAGTCCTCAAGCTGTGTTAGGGTTCGCCCGTCATGGTGCTTCGCAAGCTGCGCCATGGCCCTGCAGGCGTATTCCAATTTCTGCGAGATCTTCATGAGTGCATCCCAACAAATCAGCGGTCAGTCGGCCAGCAAGAATCCCACCGAAACGGGAGATAGCTCTCATGGTGACATTGAAAAATTCTGGACCCTGCTGCGTGACGAAGCTCAGCGCATTGCTTCAGGAGAACCCACGCTCATCGCACTGGTCGACGATGTGATCCTTTCCCGCGATTCTGCCGCAGCCGCCCTCGGAGCGCGCCTTGCACGCCGCCTCGCCCGCGTGGACATGCCGCGCAACATCATGGAACCGCTGCTTTATGGGGTCTTCGACAGCCACCCGTCGATTGTCGATAGCGCCATGCGCGACTTGATCGCGATTCAGGAGCGCGATCCGGCCTGCTTTTCGCCGCTTGAGCCTCTGCTTTTTTTCAAAGGCTTTCTCGCGCTGACCACCTACCGTGTTTCACACCAACTCTGGCAGGACGGCCGCCGCTGGCTCGCCCTTTATCTACAAAGCGTCGCCAGCGAGGCTTTTGCCGTGGACATCCACCCAGCGGCCCGCATCGGCTGTGGCATCCTGCTCGATCACGCTACTTCTTTCGTGGTCGGAGAAACGGCGATCATCGAAGACAATGTCTCGATCCTTCATGAGGTCACCCTCGGTGGCACCGGCAAAGAAAAAGGCGACCGTCACCCGATCATCCGCTCGGGTGTGCTGCTCGGCGCGGGGGCAAAAATCCTTGGCCGGGTCGAAATCGGTACCGGTGCCAAAGTCGGTGCAGGCAGCGTCGTTCTCAACGATGTGCCGCCACACGCAACCGTCGCCGGCGTGCCGGCCATCATCGTCGGAGAAGCAAGCGAAGCAAATCCCGCCATCGAGATGAACCAACAACTCGACTGCCGTGGGATGATCTGATTTTTTCTCCGCTCACCAGCAAGCACCATGCCACCCCGCTCGTCGACCACCCTGCGCAAGCTCATCGACGGAGTCGGGCCAGTCGACGCGGTCGGCGTCGAGGAACGCATCGCGAAGTACGGCACTCGTAGTATCAAAAAAAATTCCAAGTTGTTTGGGTTGCGATTGGCCGCAAGCATGATCGACCTCACCACGCTCGAGGGCAAAGACACACCCGATAAGATTGCCTCGCTTTGCCGCAAGGCACTTCATCCGCATGGGTCCGCCGATGTGCCGCAAGTCGCCGCCGTCTGCGTTTATCCGAGCATGGTGAAACATGCGGTCAAACACCTGCGCCACAGCGAGATACGCGTGGCCTCCGTCGCCACCGCATTCCCCTCCGGCCAGACACCTCTCAAAACTCGCCTTGCCGAGGTCCGCCAAGCGGTCGCCGATGGCGCACATGAAATCGACATGGTCATCAACCGCGGAGCCTTCCTCGCTGGAGAACTCGACCTCGTGCAGGACGAAATTTCCGCAGTTCTGGAAGCCTGCGGACCTCTGACCCTCAAGGTCATCCTCGAAACTTCCGATCTCGAAACCTACGACAACATCCGCGCTGCGTCATTTCTCGCCATGCGCGTGCTGCGCCCCGGCGATTTCATCAAAACATCCACGGGCAAAACATCCGCCAACGCGACACTCGCCAACCACCAGGTGATGCTCGACGCAATCCGCGACCACTATCTCGACACCGGCGTCGCGATCGCAATGAAACCCGCCGGCGGCATTCGCACCGCAAAGCAGGCACTCCAATTTCTTGTCGCCGTGAAAGAAACACTCGGCGATGCATGGCTCAACCACACCCGCTACCGCTTCGGCGCCTCGGCTCTGCTCAACGACATCGCCCGTCAAATCCAAACCCAGCTTTGCGGTGCCTACCAAGCGCCATGGGCGTTCAGCGAAGACTCATCGGGATACTGACAAAAACCCAAAACCCCGCGAATTTTTACCCATGCTCACCCTCCTGAAAATCCGCAATCTCGCACTCGTCGACGAACTCGCATGGGAACTCGGCGCCGGACTCATCGGCGTGACCGGTGAAACAGGCG
>CAYQRP010000126.1:0-3998 GCA_964419815.1 uncultured Luteolibacter sp.
AAGGCCTTCGCGAAGCTCATGAATTGAAAACACAAAACCGCAACACCACCATGCCCGATCTTTTCACGCCATTGCAGCTCGGAGCGCTGCAAATTCCCAACCGCATTCTGATGGCACCGCTTACCCGCTGCCGCACGGAGCGCGATCACATTCCAACGCCCTTGATGGCCGAGCACTACGCACAACGCGCAAGCGCGGGACTCATCATTGCCGAGGCGACCATGGCGATGAAAGGCAACTCGGCATTTTGGATGGAACCGGGCATTTATTCGGACGAACAAATCGCCGGATGGAAACAAGTGACCGATGCCGTTCATGAGGCGGGCGGCAGAATCTTTCTGCAAATCTGGCACGGCGGCCGCGCGTGTCATCCCTTGCTCAACGATGGCGCACAGCCGGTCGCTCCGAGTGCGATCGCCATCAGCGGCGAGGAAGTTCACACCCCCGAAGGCAAAAAACCCTACGTCACACCGCGCGAACTTCGTGACGATGAAATTCCCGCCATCGTCGCAGGCTTCCGCACGGCAGCGGTCAACGCCCGCGCGGCAGGATTCGACGGAGTCGAAGTTCACGGCGCGAACGGTTACCTGCTCGATCAGTTCCTGCGCGATGGCTCCAACCAACGCAGCGGGCCCTACGGCGGATCCATCGCCAACCGCGCACGCCTGATGCTCGAAGTGGTCGATGCGGTGTCATCCGCCATCGGCAGCGATCGCGTCGGTCTGCGCATTTCTCCGCTCAACAGCTTCAACAGCATGATCGACAGCAATCCGCTCGCTGTCGCCACTTACCTCGCCGAAGAACTGAACTCCCGCCATCTCGCCTACCTGCATGTGATGCGTGCCGATTTCTTCCAGCAACAAAATGGCGATGTGCTCACGCCAATTCGGAACCTGTATCAAGGCACGCTCATCTCCAACATGGGCTACGATGCAAAAGAAGCCAACGAGGCCATCGCCGCCGGCAAGGTCGACGCAGTCGCCTTCGGGACCTCCTTTCTCGCCAACCCCGATCTGCCCGAACGCATCCGCCAGAACGCACCTCTCAACGAGCCGGATCCTAGCACCTTCTACTCGCAAGGCCCCAAAGGCTACACGGACTACCCAGCGTTGCACTGAGGCCGCGCGACAAAAGGAATTTCGATCTTCCCGCCGCCTCGGCTATGGGCTTGAATGCGCGCATGATCGACATGCTCGTGCGCCTCTACGACCTCCCGGACTCGTCGAAGACCTATCACAAAGTCGCCGAACACGGGGTCACGCTCCGACGCGCAAGAGCCTTCGAAAAACACACGGTCGCGGCATTCGTGCGCGCAAACTTTTCGGAAAAATGGGTGAGCGAAGTCGAGGTCGCAATGACGCGCCAGCCGATCGCTTGTTTCATCGCCACGAAGGATAAGGAAATCCTCGGCTTCGCCTGTTACGACACCACACTGCGCGGGTTCTTCGGGCCAACAGGCGTTCTCGAGTCGGCTCGCAAGCTGGGCCTCGGCAAGGCACTGCTCATGCGCTCACTCGAAGCGCTGCGCGAATCTGGCTACGCCTACGCCATCATCGGCGGCGTCGGCCCCAAGGAGTTTTACGAAAAAAACTGCAACGCGATCGAAATCCCCGGCAGCGATCCGGGAACCTACACGGACTTGCTGCCATAGATATTGTTGATCGCTAAAAAATGTCACAATCACGATGCTCAAGTCGTGGCGGCGGTTTTCAACCGCCAAGCCCTTCTATTTGATGATTTTGGCATGGCGGTTGGAAACCGCCGCCACATTTTTTTGGATTTCAACTTGCTGATTCGGATTCAATCCAAGTTGCGCGAAAAGATCCGCGAATCGCGACCACTGGCCTCGTACTGCCGTCTGCGCATGGCAGGCAAAACCTCGAGCGTCGATTCCGTGTAGCCGAGTCTGTGAATGAAAAAATCCGCCGCACGATTGCTCAACGCAAAAACCCGCGGGATGCCTTTGTTTTTTGCGATCGATTCGGCATGCCTCACCAGTTCGATTCCGTATCCCCGACGCTCGTGCGCTTGCTTGACGTACAGGCACGCGACCTCCGCGCAGGCTTCGGCCTCGTACGCGTGAAGAGCGACACATCCGACCACGTGGTCGTCGATCGCCATGACATGGAAATCGCCAATCTTTGATTGGATGTCCTCATAGGTTCGCTCGACCAGCTTGGTGCGCCGCACCGACCTGCCGATCATGCCGAGCAATTCGGGTATGTCCTCTTCGCGCAGCGGGCGGATCAGCCGATAGCTGTCGGCGTGCACCATCGTGCCCACGCCTTCGTTGGAAAAGAGTTCGTCGACCAAGACGCCCTGACGCCGACCATTGAGCACATGCACCCGCGGCACGCCAGCGAGACAGGCTTTGGCGGCGGACCTCAACAACACCGCGCCCACTTCGTCCGTGCGGGCCACCAAACTCTCGGCCTCGGCCGCACGGATCGCATGCGCGGTTTGACCGTCGATGAGAATGGTCTCTTCGAGCAGCGTGATGATCTTTGCCACTCCGATGCCTTTGGCGAAATTCACCACCGAGTCATCCAACGGGCCAACCGATGAGGCATCCACCACCGCCGATTGGCCGCGGCCGAGGATTTCCAAGACCTCACCAACCGATGCCGAATTCGAAATCGGACGCGAAACCCGCGCGGCCATGATTTCGCACTCAAGGGTCCAATCGTACAAATCCTTCAAATCCCCGCCCAAGACACCCAGCACCAGTTTCACTCCCAAGTCCTCCAAAACCGCCAGATCGAGCAATGTTTCGGCCAGCGCCGGCTCGGGCAAAAGGCCTGCCTCGACCAATACAAGAAACACCTTCCCGCGGAATTGGGGAATGTACTGCAGAACCTCTCTGACGTCACTGGACTGGGCCACAAGGATTTCCTAGCAAATCAGAACATTCCCGCAAGCTCACGTTTGCCCACAATCTCATTGGCTCCGGCCGCGGAATGTGCTTGAATCACCACACATGCACCAGTCGCTCATCGATTTGCTCAAGCGCCGCGAGTCCGTCATTGCCGATCACGCTTGGCGCGACCGCGATTCGGCAGGCCACCTCGATGCCCTGCGCGAAGTTTCCGAAGCCATCACTGCATGGCATCAGGAAAATCGAAGCCACATCGATTCGCAACTTCGCCACTACCTGCAACAATCGAGCTTTGCCAAAGCTCTCGCCCACCTCGAAGCGGCCAAGGCCTGAAATTTTTTCCACCAACCCATGAAACAATTCATCACGCTCGCTGTCGTCGTCGGCTTCGCCTACCTCGGCTACAAGTTCGAACCCGCCCTGCGCGAAACCATCACCGGCATCCCCTACGCGGTCGGACACAAAATTCCCGCCGACCTCATGCCCAAGGTCGATCTCGCCACGCTCCGCCAGGACCAACTCCCCAAGGAGATCAGCATCCTCAGCAGCATGCCGTTCAAACATAAGGAAACGGGTCTTTTCATCAACGTCCCCATCGGCAGCAAACATCAGCCAATCAAGGTCGTTCCGCCCAATGTCCACCTCCGCGTCACCGGCACGAAATACCAAGTCGTCATGCCCATCGCCAAAACCGACCTCATCGAGCAGCTCTCGCGCATGACGCATAAAGCCCCCCCCGCACCAATCGCAGCCGATACAAACCCGACCACACCCAGCGCTCCCGTCACCGCCGCACCCGCCATCGCTCCCACACCCGATCCCATCCCGAGCGCCGTCCCGAGCAACCCCGTTGTCAGCAACTCCAGCGATGTCGATGCGGTGAGCCTCATGCGCTCAAGCCTTCAGCAAAACCCCGTCAAGGAATTCGCCATCGGACAAATCACCGCATGGAATCCCGGACCCGAAGAAACCTTTGATGGCGAAACCTTTGCCACCGGAACCGTCAGCTACGAGGCCACCACCATCCTCGGCCAAAAAACCATGCAGGCCAAAGCCCTCATCAAAAACGGCCGCATCGAAAAATGGATCCACGCCAAAAGCGGCATCGAAATCGAGTGAGAGT
>CAYQRP010000127.1:0-3981 GCA_964419815.1 uncultured Luteolibacter sp.
ATTTGCTCACTCCTTCGTGAATGGCAGCAGGGACGGCAAATCCTTCACCACATTCACCACATTTTCAGCCCACCCGAAACCCGACTCAGCGTAAGTCAACCAACCCGCGATTGCTATCAAAGCAACCGCAAAGGCCGATGCAATTTTCCAGCGTCGGGCCAGCAAAGACTCAAGCATGAACAAAAACAATACGCCGCCACCAATCATAATCCACAACGAGCGATATTTGGTGTCCGCGTCCCGCTGAGCCTGCTCTGCCTCCTTAGCCCGAAGTTTTCTCAACTCTATCTCGCGTTCTTTGGCGTTTTTGCTGATCGCCTCGTTTCTCTGAAAAACAAGCCTACCATGTTCGCTACGGGTGACCCATCCCCCGTTAAAGAAAACATTTCCGGCGGAATATTTGCTCACAGCTTCGCGCATTGAACCGATCATCCCCTCAAGATACCCCGCCGCATTCGGGTACTTTTCCGCAAAAGCCTCCAACTCGCCCAACTTGAATTTGAGCGAGTCGAAATCCTCCTGCGTCACGATTTCTCCCGGTGGCCATTGCGGAAAACGGATGTGTTGAACAAAAGTTTGTGGCTCAAAGCGCTTTCCGACCGTGCCGTTGTAAAACCATGTGACCTGTCCCGAGCGCTTCATGTTGTCATAGGCGAAAGCCCTGGCGGTCTTGTCGCTGTGAAACTGCTGCTCTTTCCATACGACCACACCAATCTCCGCCGACTTCATCGTTCCGCGATGCTCCTTCCATGCAATCTGCCCCGGATCGGAGGCTTTCAACAAACCTGTTGAAAAAAATGAAAGAACGCAGAGCAAAATTCCCAACAACGATCCACGGAGGATTAGGGAACAATCGAATCGACCGGCTTGCAGGAGACGGGCTTCACGGGCATGAATGAACTCGGGACGCATGATCATTCCTTTCCTATACAAATCAGCCGAGGGCGTCAATTCAGGAGAGCCACAAACGGCGACAAAAGCTTGGTGCGGCGGTTTTTATCTACGGTGATACATTTTTTCACTTGTAGTCTCTCCATACATTCGGTCATCTGGTAGCCGAAAACAGCTCAGACAAAAGCCACATGAAAGCTCTACCCCATTTGATTGTCCTTCTGGTGCTGCTGTTCAGCATGCCGATCCTTGTGTATTACATGTACACAAAGACATACATTTCGAGCATCATGGAATCTGGATCGGCAGCTAAAAATCCACCAGCCGACAACTCAACCAAGCTCGGAAACGCCGAGATCGCCCGACCGAAAAAAGAACGCGCCGAACCCAATGCCGGTAAGTCAAATCCCCTGGCAAAACCACCGAGGCCGTTCGGGCGTGGCTATCATGAACCAAACCCAAACTCACAAAGCCCGCTTTCACAACCGCCCCGTCGCGTCGGAAGAGCCTACCATTATGACTATTCCTATCGGTAGCCGAATCGGATGAGCCCAGCTCAATGGACCAGCCGACCTCACCAACGAGGCTCAGAGCTGGTTGATCGGCTTCTTCAAAAACTCCTCATCGCGAAGTTTTCTTAGCCTCTCAAGATTCCGTTGTTGAATCAGGATGTCCGGATCGGAGGACGAGGCATTTTGCATGCCGTATCTTTTCCACGGGCCGTATGGGACCTGTCCGCTTTCGACAAAGCGCCAGTGTACCTTGTCGCCGGACTTCAATCCGAGATAGTCGCGTATGGCAGGCGAAAGATCGATGCCGGCGCCGCCGTTTTGCTTGGTCCTTGGCGGCTTGTTGCCGAAAACATAATTCCAATCCTCCGTCTCCCACGGCCCGCAATCCTCCCACTGCGCAAAACAATACCTGCCGCCACGAAAAATCTGCACCCAACGCCCCTTGCACACGGTCTTTCCCGGCTCTGGCCTGTAACGCGCAAACCACGGAATCACCCTCGCCGCCTCAGGCTTGTGCTCACGATGATTCACCACATCGTTGTACGGCAAGGCGATGTAAAACGGGTTGAGCTTGGGAACAAAGGCCCTTGGCCGAAACTCGCCCGTGGCATGATTCGCAATGCGGTTGGCCGGATCAGGATCATCGTAACCACCGAAATTCTCGACCCATTTCGTGTCCCATGACGACTTGGTGTTTGGCGTTGGATTGTTCTGAGTCGGCAATTCGCCAATCCAAAAGATCGTGCAGGTGATGTTCTTTTTCCATGGATAGGAAACATTTGGAGTCGGGCTTGTTGTCCGCGTCGCCTGCTGCTGACCGCTGCCCGTCGGGACCACCACGCGAGGCGCCGCTTGTTGTGCAGCCTGACCCAAAGCCACCTCGCCCCCTACCCCAAGAAGCAGCAGGAATCCAAGTTTCAACCAAACACATCGGGCTTTCGCTTTCATGCCGTAAAATTCATGGAACCGCCATGAATCAGAATTCCCAGCTTCAACGAATCACCGCGCCGATCAAGTCTTAGCGGAGGCGGATTTTTTTCTCAGACCGAGAAAAACCACCAGGCCCGCGATACCGAGAAAACAAGTGGCGGCAATGCCAAAGACCGTGAACAAGCGCCGACTGGATGAATCGACCTCACCGCGGCCGATCTCATCGCCCGGCACTTCGCCGGGTTTTCTTGAAAAAACCAAGCGCCCGTCCGCGACTTTCACATTCGTCAGCGCCGCCATCGCAGGCCCGAGCAGCGGATCACCAAGGTAACGCTCGGCCAATCGATAAGGGGACATCTGACCGATGAAACCCTCGGGAACTTCCGCCCCCTCAACTTCGATCGCGTCGATGCGCAGTACCACCTCGCGTTTGAGCAATGCGGGACGGGCCACCATCGTGCCGATGAGATATCTCGGATCGGAGGTGATCCACATGCCCTCCTCCTTGGTGCCGAACCTCGGCTTGCCGTTGAGCTGAAAACAAATCGCAATCCTAAGCTGATCTCCGTCGATTTCGACCACACGGAACTTTCCGCGCAAATCGCGAAAAGCCTCAAACGCATCGATCGCCAAATTGATGTCATCAGCCGTCAAGCCCAAGGACACTTCCTCGCCGTTGATCAGGCCTTGATGGAAAATGACAAGCTTGCCTTTCAAGGTGTTCAACTCGGCTTGACGGATGTCGACCGTTTGCGTCGCCAACGGCTTTGCGTTGGCCGATGTGAATTTCACAATTTCGTCGTACTGGCGGAACAGCGTCAGAACCGAAAAAACGAGCAGAAAAGCCAAGACCGCCAGTGCCGTGATGAGTATCGCACATCCGGAGAGCGGCGAGCGCTCACCTGTGGTCTTGTCGGAAATCTTGTCGTTCATCGATCGAGAGGATGGGTGAAATTTAAGAGGCGGCGCCGTCGTGCTTGGGCGGATTTTCTTCATCGCAGCCAGGCGGCAGAAGCTGGTTGAGCCGCTCCTCGCGCTCGCGCGCTTCACGCTCTTCTTCAAGGCGGTTGTTGCGGCGGTCAAGCCAGGCAAGCCAGATGCAAATTTCGTAAAGCACGATCATCGGCAACGCCATCAGCAGCAGCGTCATGATATCGGGCGTTGGCGTCAGCACCGCCGCCGCGATGAAGATCGCCACGATGGCATAGGAGCGGGTTGATGACATCGTTTCATAAGTCAACATGCCTAACTTCACAAACACCATCACCACCACCGGCAATTCGAAGGCCAATCCGAACAGCAGCGTGAACTGCATCGCAAAGGAAATGTACTCACCGATCCGCCAGTCGTTGGAAACCCCAAGGCTGCCGCTCCATTCGTAAAAGAATTCCAAGGCCCTCGGCAAAACACCGAGGTAGGCAAACATCACGCCACCCAAAAACAACCCGAAGCCCACCGCCATCGCCGGCCACAACACGCGCTTCTCGTGACGATGCAAACCGGGCAGCACGAATTGCAAAACGTAAAGCAACAAGAGCGGAAACGCCAATACGATGCCCGCGTAAAACGAGAGCTTCATCGAAAGCATGAAGGTCTCGGTCGGCTTGAGTGCCGACATCATCTTCAAATTCCCCCGCTGCTCGAGATC
>CAYQRP010000128.1:0-3966 GCA_964419815.1 uncultured Luteolibacter sp.
TTGAGGTTCACCTGACCTTTCGCAAAGCGGTATTCGCCATCATGTCCGTAGGTCGATAGGTCGCGAGCGGCAGCGGGGCCTTCGTAATGATCGAGTCCGCCGAGTGCGGGTTCGGTCGCGAGTTCCGCGTCCTGCCAATGGCTCAGCGCGTAGGTGTAGCCGTAGAGGTCGCTATGGATTTCCAACTCGCCGATGCGATGAATGCCGGATCGGATGAAGTGTCGAAGTTGACTGGCGATGGACATTTTTTGATGAAATTTGATTCGATGCCATCAATTGGCAACCAGTGACTTGTGGGCTTTGTCGAAATCCGAAACCTGATCGAGGATCACATCGGCGATGAGCCTTTCGGTGCCGATGGCCGAGCTGTAGTACAAAGTTTTGCCGCGAAGCTGATGAGGGTTGTGGCGGAAAATTTCGCGCTGGCTTGCGGCGGCTCCGACCTCGCTTTCGATGCCAAGCAAGACGGGGATGTCTTGGTACGAGTGAAGTCCGTCGGAAATGAAAAATGGCACGACGATCACCTGATCGGTCGGCGTGAGCTTGTCCCACTCGGCGATGAAGGGGGCTTCTTCCATGTAGGCATCGGTCACCGAAGCATAGCCGGCACCTGCGGCAATGATGAGATCGACTTGATCGCGAATCGCTTTGGTGGAGTTCTGGTTGAGCCCCGTGCCGTGGCCGGTGATGATGAGCGAGGCCTCGGACGGCTTCACGCCCGGTGCAACTTCCTTCGCGCGGCGCAGGAGAAGTTGGGTCATCGAAGGATGAACCCCCACCGGCGCGCAGTAATGAAGCGTTTTGCCTCGAACCACCGAGGTCGGTCCATCGAGTCCGAGTTCGCGCGGGATCACATCCTGCGTGAAATAGCCTTCGCTGATGAAGTCCGGCACGACATAGACCTCATCGGCATCGATCATGTAGAGGGCTTCGCGCAGGGAGGGTTCCTCTTTCCAAAAGCAGCAATGCACTTCGGAAAAAATTCCGCGGCTGCGGATTTCGTCGGCGTGATCGAAGTAGGGCGTGGAAGAATCGGGATTCTCCGTCGAGCCATGACCGACGATGAGCAGGGCGCTGTTTGGCTTGGGCGCGATCGACATGCAGCGAAATTGGCTGTGTTCGCGCGGATTGCAAGCCGTGGGATGAAATGCGCGTTGCGAAATGCGTGGAGTGAGCCGTATCACTTGGGCGTGATCTTTCCCCGCATGCTCGTTTGGGACGATGCCTTGCCGCGCAGCGGACCCGAGGCGATGGCGATCGACGAGTGGCTGTTGGAAACTTGTGAGGTGCCTTTGCTGCGCATTTACCGCTGGAGTGGCGAGTGGGGGAGCCTTGGGTATTTCGGCGAAATCGCTGCCGCAAAATCCGCTTTTCCAAATCTCCAATGGGTGCGCCGACGGACGGGTGGGGGCGTGGTCGATCATCGCGCGGATTGGACCTACACGATCATTGATCCAGCGGGCGGTCCGCTGGCGCGAGCGAAAGGTGACGAGAGTTATCGCCTGATCCATGAAGCGCTGGCAGCGGCGCTCCGTGTGTGTGGTATCCTGTGTCGCATGAGTGCGGGCGAGGGGGCCAATGATGCTTCGGCATGTTTTCAAAACCCCGTGCGCAGGGATCTGGTCGATGCCGACGGAAACAAGATCGCGGGGGCGGGTCAGCGGAGGACACAACGCGGTCTTTTGCATCAGGGATCCATGGCGCTGGGCATCGAGCCCGATTCCGGTTTTGTGCAAAATTTCGTGAGTCATCTCGCATCTGAGGTCAGTCCCGTGCAACTGGATCCGCCCGCGGCTCTGATCGAGAGCAAGATTGCCGCCATGTACGGCTGTGATGCCTGGACTCAGCGGCGTTGAGCCTGCGTGCTGGGCGGCACTCTCCGTGCTTGCCCTTCCGGGGCGAGTGGGCATGCTTCGCGGCGCAGTGAGTCTCATTCCCGTAGAGCCAAGCAGGGAAGTTTTCGCCGGTCTGGCGAAGCGGGGCAATGTCGTGCCCGTTTTCACCCAACTGGCGGCGGATTTCGAGACCCCGCTTTCCGCGTATTTGAAGATCCGCGACGGGCAGCATTCGTTTCTTCTTGAGAGTGCCGAAAGCACCGAAAAAGGCGGACGCTGGTCGATTCTTGGCAGCAAGCCGCGACTCAGCTTTGAGGCGCGCGGCAAGGACATCACGCTGCGCAAAGGCAGCGAGGTGAAAAACTATCGCGCCGAGGGCGATGTGCTCAGTGCGCTTGAGCAGGAAATGTCCGGCTACCGTCCGGCCGGTCACGAAGGCCTGCCGGTCTTTAGCGGCGGCATGGTCGGCTATCTTTCCTATGATGCGGTGCGGCAGTTTGAGCCAACCCTTGGCGATCCGCCGCCCGATGCGCTGGGCATTCCCGATGCGATGTTTGTGCTGGCCGACACGCTGCTGGTTTTCGATCACCGCTTGCGGCGATTGCAGATCATTGCCAACGCGTTCATCGACGAATTTGATTCGCCCGATGCCGCCTACGATGATGCGCGCCAAAGAATCGATGCCACGGTCAATGCGCTCAATCGTCCGCTGCATGTGCCCGCGCTCAATGGTCTTTCCGCCATCGGCGAAATCGATGCCAAGAGCAACACGACGCAGGAGGAGTTCGAAGCGATGGTGCGGGCGGGCAAGGAATTCATCGCGGCCGGCGACATCTTTCAGTTTGTGCCGAGTCAGCGCTTTGAGGCGGATTTTTCTCAATCGCCTGTCGACCTCTACCGCGCGCTGCGTTTGGTGAATCCATCGCCCTACATGTTCATCCTCGAGATGGGGGACTTCTCGCTCGTCGGCAGTTCGCCCGAGGTTCATGTGCGCTCGATCGCGGGCCGCATCGACATCCGCCCGATCGCCGGCACGCGCTGGAGGGGCAAAACGCCGGAAGAGGATGATGCCTTGGCGGCTGATTTGTTGGGCGATCCAAAGGAGCGCGCCGAACACTTGATGCTCGTCGATCTCGCAAGAAACGATGTCGGTCGCATTGCCAAGCATGGAGCGGTGAAGGTCGATGATTTCATGATCATCGAGCGCTACAGCCATGTGATGCACATCGTTTCAAATGTCAGCGGCGAGCTTGATCCTCAGCATAGTGCTTACGATGTGCTGCGTGCCACCTTTCCTGCCGGTACCGTGAGCGGTGCCCCGAAGATCCGCGCGATGCAGATCATCAATTCGCTCGAGAAAAACAAGCGCTGCGCGTACGCCGGTGCGGTGGGTTATTTCGGTTTCGATGGCTCGCACGATTCCTGCATCACCCTGCGCACCTGTCTGCTCAAAAACGGCAAGGCCTATGTGCAATCGGGCGCGGGAGTGGTCGCCGACAGTGATCCGACTTACGAATACAACGAAACGGTGAACAAGGCCAAAGGCATGCTGCGCGCGGTGGCCTTGGCCCGCACTTTGCAGGAATGAATCCACCCGAAAGACCCGCACGATGCTCCTGATCATCGATAACTACGACTCGTTCACCTACAACCTCGTCCAGTACTTCGGCGAGCTGGGTGCCGACATGCGCGTGTTCCGCAACGATGCCTTGTCGGTCGATGAAGTGCGCGCGTTGAAACCCGAGCGCATTTGCATTTCGCCGGGCCCTTGCACGCCGAACGAAGCGGGCATTTCCTGCGACTTGATCAAAACATTTGGCGCAAGCACACCGATTCTTGGCGTCTGCCTCGGGCACCAGTCGATCGGGCAGGTTTACGGCGGCGATGTCGTTCGCGCCGATCGCCTCATGCACGGCAAGACCTCGCCGATTCATCACAAAGGTCAGAGCGTGTTTGCAGGCATGCCCGATCCTTTTGAAGCGACGCGTTATCATTCGCTCATCGTCAAACGCGAGACCCTGCCGGATTGTTTGGAAATCACCGCGTGGACGGAAGAGGGGGAGATCATGGGACTGATGCACAAGCAGCACCCGGTTCATGGCGTGCAGTTTCATCCCGAGTCGATCCTCAC
>CAYQRP010000129.1:0-3869 GCA_964419815.1 uncultured Luteolibacter sp.
AGCTTCACGAGTTGCTCTTGCACCTCGACGAGCTTTTGCACCGCTTGTTGCGCGTGGTGAAGGGCTGCCACGAATTCCGCTTCGGGAAGTTCGTCGGCCTGACCTTCGATCATGATGACGTCGGTTTTGTTGCCGACATAGACCAGATCAAGGTCGCTGTTTTCGCGTTGCTCGTGGGTCGGGTTGATCACGAATTGTCCGTCGACGCGGCCGACGCGCACGGCGCCGATCGGGCCAGCGAAGGGGATGTCGGAAAGGCAGAGCGCGGCGGAGGCGCCGTTCATCGAGAGGATGTCGGCGTCGTTTTCACCATCGGCGCTGAGCAGGATGGCGATGATCTGCGTGTCGTAGAAATAACCCTTCGGGAAAAGCGGACGCAGTGGGCGGTCCGTCATGCGGCAGGTGAGGATTTCCTTTTCGGTCGGGCGACCTTCGCGCTTGAAGTAACCACCGGGGAAAACACCGGCGGCGGAAGCCTTTTCTTTGTATTCCACGGAGAGCGGGAACCAGGTTTGGCCGGGCTTCACCTTGGTGGCGGAAACAGCGGTGACCAGGATGATGGTGTCGCCGCAGCGGACGGTGACGGCACCGTCGGCGAGTTTGGCAAGTTTGCCGGTTTCGATCGTCATCGGATTGGTTCCGACATCGGCCGTGAGTGTATGGATGTTCATTTCTTTCTTCTTTCTTCTATTGTTCTTCTTTCTTTGCCTGCGACCCGTGCGACGGGATTGCCGCGCGGGCATGGGTGGGTTGTGACCGCCGCGTTCCGGGTGCGAAAAAATTTCGCGAGCGAAACGGGCTGGATCACGCGGCCTGCGAGAGGAAGCCACCTGGCTTCATGATGCGAGGGCCGTTTTGCGCGACAGCCACGGGTGGATTCCCATGGCTGCCGTGCGGAGAGTCTTAGTGGCGGAGTCCGAGGCCTTGGATGACCTGCTGATATTTTTCCTCGGAACCGTTTTTGATGAAATCGAGCAGCTTGCGGCGGCGCGAAACCATGGTCAGAAGACCGCGGCGGGACGAGAAGTCCTTCTTGTTCGCGTTGAGGTGCTCGGTGAGGTGATGAATGCGCTGGGTGAGCAGTGCCACCTGATAAGGTGCGCTGCCGGTGTCGCCTTCGTGGAGTTGGTAGTCCTTGGTATTGATTTCTTTGGTGCTCATGGTCGTAGGGGATGGATCCAGCCGTGGCCAGGTCGTCCTTGCTTGGTTGGGGGGCGGATGAAAGGGGGCTTCGGCGCGAAATGCAAGAAAATTCAGACCTTCGGGGAGGTTTTTTGAAATCCCCCGCCCCGCCGGCTCGCAGGGCTATTTTCGTGCCCTTGAGAGCCCAAATTGGCTCCTCCGCATGAGCGTTTGGGTGCCTGAGGGTATCCGCGATGTATTGACATTTTCGCTTGCTTCGAGCGGCGGCCTCAAGCACTTTGCCCAAACTAGATGCCAAACCCATGCGCGCGGTTGATTTGACCCCTTCCTTCCGACGGCTCACCCCTGCCTTCACCTTGGTGGAGTTGCTGGTGGTGATCGCCATCATGTCGATTCTCATGGCTGCGGGCGCCATCGGGCTAGGTGGCATGGGAGGCAAAGGCGTCACCAGCGGGGTCGCTTCGGCGGAGGCCCTCTTTGACGAGGCCCGATCGCTTGCCGTCGGGCAGCGGGCTCACGCCCGGGTTCTGGTGGCCAAGGATCTCACGAACAATCCCGCGGACAATTTGCGCCGCATCGTGGTCGTCACGGCAGAAATCGATCCCAACACCGGCTTGGAGAAAGACCCGGCCAGCTGGATCCTATCCAGTCGGGGTGTGCTGCTCCCTGATCAGACTTTCTTCAGCCAGGACTACAGCAAAAAAAATCAAAGCGACTTTGATGGCCCGATTGAGGAAATGACCTTGTCGGCGCCAGGTGCCAAAGCTGCTTACCAAGGCGATTATTTTTATTACGAATTTAATCCCGAAGGCATCTGCACGACGCCCGGAGCGGGCTTTGTCATCGGCACCGGATCGCGGGGCGTGAACTCGGCCGCCAACAAGCCCCGCGTCACCGCTTCGGGAAAATCGGATTTTGGCGGATTTGTGGTTTGGCGCAACGGACGCACTTCGGTTTTTCGCAGCCCGGCCCAAATCGGAGGAGGCATCGACAATCTGAACCCCGGAGCCACATTCTAACCGCTCATGAAAGCTTTCACATTCCGCAAACGCCGCGGCTTCACCCTCATCGAGACCGTCATTGCCATTGGCGTGCTCGCGGTTCTTCTCACCGGTTTCATCATTGTCTTCACGCCAGCCGCCGATGGCATCCGCAGAACCATCAGCACCCAGCAGGCAGATCGTCTTACCTCCGCTTTGGAACAGGAGTTGGTCACGCTGCGGGGTTCAGATGAAACGACCGAATACAAAACCGGCTTCAACAAGGCCTACACTTTTATCAAGGAGGCGAATACAGCCACCGAGGCTCTCCTCGTTTATCAATACCGTGGCGATCTTAAAGCTGAAAGGCGTAGCGAGGACGGCACACTTGAGCCCATGGCATCGGTGGAAGAGAAGCTGCCCGGCGAAGACTACCTGATCGTTCCCATGGCGCGGCGCCTCAGTGATGAAACTTTTATTGAGGATTTGGCCGCCGTCGAAGGCCCTGTCTACCTCGTCAAACCCACTCAATTGATTTACGACGCCGATCAATTGATTTTGGGCGAACCCGGTCAGATCAAAAATCCCAAAGACGGAACTCCGGCTAACACCGCTGATGAATACCCGGAGGCGGTCATCGCATTTGCCGCCGAGTTCTACCCGATGCCCACAAATGCCGCAGGGTATTTCAAAGGAGGAGAATTCACCAAAAAGTTTAACAACGCCAAGACTCCCGTGTTCACCCGCAACCTTGCCGTGCGTCGCTGAGCCAACCATCAAACCCCGTCATGAACAATCTTCGGACATCCGACGCCAAGCGCGGTTTTACCCTGATGGAGCTGATCGTGGCCATGGCCATCACCACCATCATCGTCGGGGTGCTGGTATCCGTCACATCCATTGCCATGGACACCTGGAACCGCAGCCGCTCCGAGCTGCGCGCATCGCGTCAGGCCAAGTCGATGGTGGATGCGCTGGCTCGGGACTTCGAGGCTATGGTGATTCGCAGCGGTGCCTTGATCACGCAAAGCGAGGATTCCAAAGAATGGGAATGGCTGTCGGCCATCACCGAACCCGATCTTCCGGGTAGTGCAGGCATGCCGAGTGCGAACGCATCCAAATTGATTTTTTTCACTTCGGCGACCGATCGATACAACGGGAAAATCAGCACCAATGCGGACCTTGGCGGCGACGTTTCCTGTGTCGCCTATGAGCTTGATTACAAGGATCCGCTTGTTCTTGGGGGCAAGGATTTTGAAACCTTTGTTCTCAACCGTTTGCTGGTAGACCCCAAGGAAACCTTCGAGAAGATGCTCGGAGAAAAGGAACTGGATACGGCTTTGGATGGCACGACGGTCAAAATCGATGACCCCGTCAACTTTGTTTGCGAAAACATTTACCAGTTCACGGTCACCTTCCATGTGGAAGTCACCGACAACACACAAACTCCTGCAGTCACTTCAATCGTGCCTGTGACCTTGGGCAAGGACACCAAAGAGTTCCGAATTCTTGGCTCTGGCATTGAGACGGATTATGCGGGCCCATCGTCATCCTTGGTTGAAACGGGGCGCATCAAGGCCATGGATGTCTCCATCACCGTGTTGTCCGACATGGGAATCGACCAACTCAGACGCAGAAAGTTTTCCGGCACCCAGCAATCGGAGTTTCTGGCCAAGCATTCCTATCAATACAGCAAGCTGGTTCAGCTTCCCAGCATGTGAGGACCGCGCCCGCGCATGGGCGGGC
>CAYQRP010000130.1:0-3860 GCA_964419815.1 uncultured Luteolibacter sp.
TGCTGGAGCCGGCTGTCGGACTCGAACCGACGACCTGCTGATTACAAATCAGCTGCTCTACCAACTGAGCTAAGCCGGCGCAAGTGCGGGGGAGAGATAGCATCGCATGGGCTGGGGCGAAAAGCGATATTTTTTGGAGATTTTACCCAGGGCTTTGATCAGCCGAATCAAGGGCGGTTTTGAGGCGGGCAAGGTACTCGCTTCGCGGCAGCTCGTAGCCGCCAAATTGGCGGAGATGATCGGTCATCCACTGGGTGTCGAGCAATTGGAAATTTTTCTCACGCAATGACTCGACCAAGGCGACGAGGGCGACCTTCGATGCGTCCGTTTTGCGATGAAACATGCTCTCGCCAAAAAACACGCCAGGCAACTCGACACCATAAAGCCCGCCCTGCAAACCGTCCGCATCCCAGCACTCGACGGAATGCGCGAAGCCTTCGTCATGCAGCGCGCAGTAGCTCTCGAGAATCACTTCGTCGATCCATGTTTCTTTTCGCTCGGCACAGGCAAGCATCACTTCGCGAAAGGCGGTGTTCCATCGCACCTCGAAAGGCGCGCGCTTCAAAGTCCTACGCAAGCCACGCGGGATGCGAAATTGCGAATCAAGCGGTATCAGCCCGCGTCGCTCCGGCGAAAACCACAAAATTTCACCCTCTTCCGCCATTGGAAAAACTCCGTTGGCATAGGCGTCCAACAGAACCTCGGGAGGAATGATGCCAGACTTGTCGGAATTTTCTCGGGTCAATGGCTTGAGATAACAAAAAACGAACGAAACATCGCGATGAAAAAATGAAGCGCGAAGGTTTTTGAATTCGATATCAGTGCAGCGGATCATCAAAGGGATCCGACGTCACATCAAGCGCCCGCCATGCATGCTTGTTGCTGGGCCTGATTTTGAAATTTGAATCGTTTTCCAAACGGGAAGGATCGTCGGTCTTTCGGGATTTCGGCACATCCGCCTCGGATTCCTTGGGCACATCGAGGCGCACCACCTCAAGGTCAGGAACCGCCGAACCCTCCGAGGCGACGAGCAATGAAGGTGTCCCTGATTTGGAACGACTTAACCTGGGTTGAATGGGGCGCATGCCGAAAGTGGAGGGTGGAAAAACTGATTTGAAGAGCGCGGGCAAATGCCATCAGTGCCTCGGTACAGATGCACAGATCGATTCGATCCGCAAGAGTCACGCACTGACCGAATTGCCCGAAATGACAGCGAATGCATTGTGATCGTGAATGCTTTCCTGGTTCACGGCCCTGACGGTGAACGAGTCGATTCTTGCATCCGCGCGAAGCAGAGCTGCGGCGTTGCGCACGACATCTTCAACAAACACGGGATTGTCATAGGCTTGCATGGTCACATGGCGTTCGTCGGTGCGCTTAAGCAACGCGTAGACGGGTGCGGAGCCGGATTTTTCGGCGATCTCGACAAGGTCCTCGATGAGGATGAGTTCGCAGCCGCTGCCTTTGCGTTTTGGGCGCACCTCGACGGTCACATTGCCGCGCTGGTTGTGAGCGCCGTAATCGCTGATCTCCTTGCTGCACGGGCAAAGCGTGGTGACGGGCACGGTGACGCGAAGGGTGAGATCGTCGGCGTTGGAGGATGATTTGCCGATCAGTACGCAGTCGCAAGCCACCTTGGCTTCAGCGCCCGAGACCGGAGCTTTTTTGGTGACGAAATAAGTGAAGGCCACCTCGATGTGCGCTTCTTCGGCATGCAAGCGCTCGCGCAGGTCGTGGAGGATGTCAGGCAGCGTGCGCGAGGTCACTTCCCCTTCGTGTTTGCTCAGCACCTCGATGAAGCGGCTCATGTGGGTGCCTTTGAAATGATGCGGCAAATGCACCGACATCGAAATCGTGGCAACAGTGGGAAAGGGTTTGCCGTGGCGATCGGTCACTTGGATCGGATAACGCAGATCCGAGACGCCGACCTGATCGATGTCGATGCCGCGGGTGTCCTTGGTGGCTTGGATGTCGGGAAGCATGGAAAAAATTATTTCGAAACAGGAGCCTCGTATTCCGCCCATGAGGAAGAAGTTTCCCACAAGCGCACCTTCACCAGGCGCACTTGGGAGCGGAGATGATAGCGGTTGGCGGGTTGATTCGCGTAAGCCTCGAGCGCCTTGCGGGTGTGATCAAAAATCGCTCGCGCCATCAGTTCGGTCGTCGGGTCCTGGTTTTCAAATCCGATGACCCGATCGCCGTAGCGCGATTTGAAATCATCGTAAGCAGGATCCGCCGTGTTCATGCAAAGCGCGTGATCGAGCGAGTCGAGCCAATCGCCGATCGCTTCGCGGATGATTTTGAAATCGCAGACCATTTCGTTGGCATCGAGTTCGTCGGCCTCGATCACAAACTCGACCTTGCGCGAATGGCCATGCGGAAACCGGCACTTGTCCGGATGCTTGGAAAGCATGTGGCCGTTTTCGATTTCGAGCGATTTGCAAATCCGGTAAGGCATGGCGTGTTGTGCTGGTGGCGAATGGTCAGGATAGCCGCGGCAGCTCGGGAGTCTGCTCATAGACCGTCGGATCCTGCAAGCCAGCCAAAACAAATGCCTCGCGGCGCTCGACGCAAGTCCCGCAAACTCCGCAGTGGATTTCGCCACCCTTGTAGCAGGACCATGTCTCGGCGAAATCGACGCCCAGCTCGGCGCCGCGCCGTGCGATCGCCGCCTTGTCCATATCAATGAAGGGCCGCAGCAACTTGATCCCCGCATAGGTCCCCTGCTCCATCGCCTCGCCCATCGCCCGCATGAACGGCTCGCGGCAATCGGGGTAAATCGCATGATCGCCCGAATGCGCGGCGATCGTCACCGCATCCGCGCCGATGCTTTCCGCAAAGCCCGCAGCGATCGAAAGCATGATGCCATTGCGAAACGGCACGACGGTTTTTTTCATCGATTCCTCGGCGTAATGGCCTTCGGGAATTTCTCCGCCCGAACGCAGCAAATCGGACTCGAACAAACGATCCATGAAATCCAGCGACACCACATGATGCGGCACACCCGCGCGCTCGGCGTGAAGTTTTGCAAAAGGAATTTCCCGCGCGTTGTGTTTCGCGCCGTAATCGAACGAGAGGCATGCCGCCACTTCGCCATCACGCAGCGCCTGGTGAAACACCGTCACCGAATCCATTCCACCGCTCAGCAGGACGCAGGCTTTCATTTCAAGATGCCGGGCTCTCGGGCCACGAGGCCTCGGCGGTCAGTTGGATGCCACCGCGCGGCGCAAACTCACCGCGCACGACAATCTCGCGCGGGTTCATCGCCTTGACGAGGTCATCGAGGATGCGGTTGACGATTTCCTCGTTGAACGACGGCTCGTTGCGGAAGGACGCGAGGTAAAACTTGAGGCTCTTGGTCTCGACGCAGGTCTCGCCCGGCACATAGCGGATGACGATTTTTGCGCTGTCAGGCTGGCCGGTGACCGGGCACAGCGAAGTGAACTCCGGGCAGTTGAGCGTGACCCAGTAACGACGGCCCGGACGGTGATTGGGAAACACCTCGAGGCGCGCCTCGGAGGGCGACGAAGGCAAACGCGTCTCGGGTTTGCCAAGCAGGGAAAGGTCGTTGAGGTCGTCGCGTCCGGACATGGGCGCATTGTCCGGATCGCGGCGCAAAGGTCGACTCGATTTTTTCGCCAATCAGCTCAAAGAGCCGCAAATTGGCGCGAAACTTCGGCCCAATTGATCACGCTCCACCAGGCATTGATGTAATCCGCGCGGCGGTTCTGGTAATGCAGATAATAAGCGTGCTCCCACACATCGAGGCCGAGCAGAGGTGTGCCGAGATCGGCGTCGGGCACGATGCCTTTCATGAGCGGGTTGTCCTGATTCGCGGTGCTGGTGATGCGCAGCTTGCC
>CAYQRP010000131.1:0-3857 GCA_964419815.1 uncultured Luteolibacter sp.
GCGACGAAGAAAACAATGTCACCCTCAGCGATCGCGAGCTTGGCAACCAAGGCGTCTTTTTCCGCATCGGTGAAGAACTTCCACAGCGGGCTCTTGTACTCGCCGCCTTCGCACTTGATGAATGCCAGCGTCTTAACCGGCAGACCGGCCTGAATGGCAATTTCGTTGAGACGGTTCATTTGACCCGTCGTCACGCCCGCAAATCCCTTGGCATTGATCGCGCGCACTACGCCGCCCTGATCGAGCGTCGAGCGGAAAATCTTGAACTCCGTCGCTGCGAACACATCACCAAGATCGGTGATCTTCATGTCATAACGCGTGTCGGGCTTGTCCGAGCCGTAGATGTCCATCGCGTCGGCATAGGTCATGCGTGGGAAACTTTTTGGAATCTCAATGCCAAGGCCGGCCTTAAACATCGATGCGAGAAGCCCCTCGACCAAACCGATGATGTCTTCCTGCCCGACGAAGCTCGCCTCGATGTCGATCTGTGTGAACTCCGGCTGACGATCCGCTCGAAGGTCCTCATCGCGGAAACAACGGGCGATCTGATAGTATTTTTCCAGACCCGCAACCATCATCAGCTGCTTGTACTGCTGCGGCGCTTGCGGCAGCGCGTAGAAACGACCTGGATTCAATCGCGAGGGCACGAGGAAATCGCGCGCACCTTCGGGCGTCGGGTTCGAAAGAATCGGCGTTTCGATTTCGAAGAATCCGCTCTCATCGAGATAGCGGCGCGCCGCCGAAGTGATGACGCTGCGCTGGCGGATGTTTTTGCTCATGCGCGGACGGCGCAGATCGAGGTAACGGTATTTCATCCGGATGTCCTCGTTCGAAAGATCCTTGTCGAGTTGGAAAGGCAGGACATCGGCTTTGTTGACGATGTTGAGTCCGCTCGCCACCACTTCGACCGTGCCGGTACCAATGCGATCATTGGTCGTGCCTTCGAGTCTCTTTGAAACCACACCCGTCACCTGCACCACATCCTCATCGCGCAAGGTGTGTGACAGAGCTGCGAGCTCGGGATTCTGATCGGGATGGAACACGCATTGGGTGAGCCCCTCGCGGTCGCGAAGATCGATGAAGATGACACCGCCGTGGTCGCGGGCTGAGTTGACCCATCCGATGAGCGTGACAGTTTCGCCGATGTGGGATTCGCGGATTTCGTTGCAGTGATGGGTGCGCATGGATTGAAATGATGAGTTATTAAAAATTGATCAGGCGAGCAAGGGACCATCCGGTTGTTGCAGGCGTTCGGTGAGCCACTCGACCGCGTTGCCGGCATTTCCCGATTCCTCGCTGCGGCTTGAGAGAATTTTAAGTTTCAGTTCGGGATATTCAGCACCGACCACCAAGGCAAAGCGCGCGCCCGATCGCTCGGCGCTCTGGAATTGCTTGGCGACCTTGGTAGGCGTCATCGCAAGATCGGCGGAAATCCCCGCGCGGCGCAGTTGCGTGAGCAAAGCCAGCGAATCAGCGCGGCGATTTTCATCGGCGACGACCACATAGACATCGCAAGCGGCGGCATGACGCTGCAGCCACACTTCCATTTGCATCAAGGCATGCGGAGTCTCCTCGATGAGGTTGCGGATCACATAATCCCCCATCGCAAAACCCGTCGCGGGCATGTCGACTGCGCCATTGGAAATGGTCGAGACAAGGGTGTCGTATCGACCCCCACCCGCGACCGCGCGCATCGATTTGCTCGAATCAAAAACCTCGAACACCACGCCTGTGTAATAAGCCAAACCGCGCACAATCGAGAGATCGAGTTCGATGAACTCACCCATGCCGCGCGATTCATGATCCTTGCGAATCGCGTTGAATGCCGCAGAGGCATTCGCCGGATTGCCGATGAAATCTTTCACTTGTGAGACCGCAAGCCCCAAGGCACGCAGCTTTTGCTCCAGCACTTCGGGCTTCTCCCGTTCGAGTTTGTCGATGATCCCCAGAAAATCCGGCAGCGCGGCATCATCGATGCCATGAGCTTTTGCAAAATCGACCCATGCCTTGCGGTCCGACACGCGAACGACGAAGTCACCGCGCTTGAAGCCAAACGCGAGCATCGTCTCGATCGACAGCGCGATCAGCTCGGCATCCGCCTCGGGTCCGGCTTCGCCAAGGATATCGACATTGAACTGATGAAACTCACGCCCACGACCCTTCTGCGGTTTCTCGTAACGAAAGCACTGGCCGATCTCAAACCACTTGAGCGGCTTGGGGAAATGACGCTGATGCTCGGCCGCGAGACGCGCCAGCGATGCGGTCACTTCAGGGCGCAGCGTCACATCGCGTCCGCCCTGATCCTCAAAGCGAAACAGTTGCGACGACAACTCACCGCCGGATTTTTTCAGATACAGCGCCGTGTCCTCGAGCACCGGGGTTTCGTACTCCACAAAGCCCGAGCGCCGCGCAACCGCGCGCCAGGTCTCGAACAAGTAATTCCGGATCGCGCATTCACGGGGAATGAAATCGCGAAATCCGGGGAGTGCTTGAAACGAAGGGCCAGCCATGGAGGGGCGGCGAGAATGCACACCAAGGGCCGCAATTCAAGGCAGGATTGCGTCGCGAGACGAACCCGACCGAGCCGCAAATTCAATCCTGCGGCGGTTTTTTGCCCGAATCCCTTACGCCACAGCTCCCACCACAACGCCACAGCGAGCGCCGATGCCGCGACACCGTGCGATAGGTCGCATCACGCAAAGGCCTTGGAATGAGCCGCAAAATCACCGCCAAACGCCAAAATCCACCCAAAGCTCGGGCCAACTCAAGGCAGGCCTCGCTCTCGGTGAAAACCGCGCCATCTGATTCCCTCACGACCACCATCGAGCCTGCATCTTTGGCAATTTCCGCTGAAAAACCGCGCTTTTGAGCCATTTCCCCCTGCAAGGGCAGGCACTCAATACGCCTATGCCGATCGTGTTTTCCGATCCAGGCAATCAACGCCGAGCAAAGCCCACAGTCGGCATCGTAAAACAAAGTCCAGCGCACGCGGGCAACCTAACGCATCAAACTCGCAACGCCAGAACCGAGGGATGATAAGCGCGGTTTTTGACCGCAAAAAGTGGCGGCGGTTTTCAACCGCCATGCCAAAACCATTAAAAAAAGAAAGGCTTGGCGGTTAAAAACCGCCGCCACGATTCCATCACCTTGGCGTTGAAATGTCTTAAAATGCTCTAACAGAATTTCACCCACATTTCGATTTGCCTAAAACCGCTGTCACACTATGTTGTTCAAATGAACGCTTCAAAGATCTGTCAACTTGCCGACTTCGAAGAGAGCCCCCTCGGCACCCGCATCCAGGACATGCCCAATGGCGAGCGACCGCGTGAAAAGCTGGCCCATCTCGGGCCCTCGGCTCTCGACAACGCCGAGCTGATGGCTCTCTTCATTTCGACTGGCATCCGCGGCCGCAGTGCGATCGAGATCGGTCGATCGCTGATCGGCAAATACGGCTCCATCGGCGCGCTCGGCAGTTTGCCTGTGAGCGAACTCGCCAAAGAGCATGGCCTCGGGCTCGCCAAAGCCTCAAAGCTTGCTGCCGCCTTCGAGCTCGGCACTCGCGTTGCACGCGAGCAAGTGCACGACCGACCGCTCGACAGCGCCGAAATCATCCACGACATCTTCGGCCCGCAGCTTCGTCACCTCAGCCAAGAGCAGGTCATCGTCGCCACCCTCGACAGCCGCCTGCGGCATTCGGGAACCACTGTCGTTTCGATCGGCACGGTCGATCAATCCTCCGCCCACCCGCGCGAAATTTTGCGTCCTGTGATCACTCGTGGCGCCTACGGCTTTGTGCTCGTTCACAATCATCCCTCCGGCGACCCTTCCCCCAGCCGCGCCGACGAAGAAGCGACCCA
>CAYQRP010000132.1:0-3839 GCA_964419815.1 uncultured Luteolibacter sp.
ACCGGATGGCTGGAATTGGGTCTGGCCGATGAGGCGCTGTTAGAGCTCAACGAACTTCCTGCCGAGACGCAGAAAAAACGTCAGGTGCTGGAGCTCAAACTTGCGGCGCAGATGCAAAACGAATGCTGGAACGGTGCCTCCGATACCGCCCGTTTGCTCTGCCTCGTCGCCAAGGACGAACCGGTATTTTTCCTGCGAGCGGCGTTCTGCCTCCACGAGACCGGTGACACGCTCGCGGCCTGCAACTGGCTGCTCAAAGGCCCCAAAAGCCTCTTCGAAATGGCGATTTTTCACTACAACCTGGCCTGCTACCTGTGGACCCTAGGCGAGGCGAAGCGCGCCCGCAGCCATCTGAAACAGGCGATTTCGATGGATCAGACCTTCATCGAGGCAGCCAAGGAGGACCGCGACCTGATCGGCATCGGCCCGCTTGACTGACCCTCCGCGAAAATCATCCGCCCACGGCTGCATTTCCTGAGATGCTGTCTTGCGCCATGCGTTAAAAGTGCGATGATTCCCTTCTACGGATCCAGCTCCGCATTCCAGCAAACCTAACAAACATCGCCATGACCGACCCCACCTCCACTCTCGACAACACCGGCGCTCCCTCAATCGCCCAAGCTGCCAATGATCTTCGCGCCGCCGCTGGCGAAAGAGCTCGCGAGTTTGTGCACACCGCCGAATCCAAGGCTGCCGAACTCAGGCACCGCGCCATCGAATCCGCCCAACAACTTCGCCAAACGGCCGCCGAGAAATCCAAACACTTCCGCGAGTCGGCCAGCGAGCAGTGGCAGGAAACTCGCGTGAAAGCCCAAGAGCTTCACTCGACCGCCGAAGATTACATCCGCCAGAACCCAACCAAATGCGTGCTCGGCGCTCTCGGTGTCGGCTTCCTGATCGGACTCATCACGCGCCGCTGATTTTTTTCACCGCCTCCCGTTTGTTGGCGACTTTCATCGGTCGATGAAATTTTTCCTCATCGGCCACATTTCGCCCATTCGTCACCTTTCATGCCAGATCCCAACTCACAGCCCATGCCCGAAGGCCGCGAATCATCGCAGGGCCCATCGAGTTGGATCGAAGCTCTGCTCGCCATCATCAGCTCTCGCGCCGAGTTGATCCGACTTGAGGCCAAAGATGCCGCTCGCAAAAGTTCGAACAAAATCGCACGCGTCATTGCGTCGGTTCTTTGCATCACTTTCGGTTGGTCATTGCTACTGGCTGGCAGCATCGGTGCCCTCTCAGCCCTCGCAGGCTGGCCTTGGTTTTGGACCGCACTCGCCATCGGTGCCATCCACATCATCATCGCCGTCATCCTCCTGCGCAAACCATCCGGTGCCGTCACACCGCTTTTTCCAGTGACTCGCGCCGAATTCCAAAAAGATCGCGAATGGATCGAAAATCTGCAGAAAAATCCGAAATCGAACGCCTGATCCGACTCAGCGCCGCCGCCCGTTCGCGACTCACCCACGATGCCGCCGCACTTCGCGAAAAGCTCGATGTGCCCGCACGCATTCGCCACTCGCTGCACGACAAACCCGGCCTGTGGCTCACCGGTTCGATCGTTTCAGGCCTCGCCGCCAGCATGCTCTTTCGCCGGAAAAAATCCGCGCGCGCAGAAAAGTCACGCGGCATCGGCGGAACTCTGCTCGGTCTCACCTTGACCACTGCCCGTCCTCTGTTGAAAATCTGGCTCGGCAACGCCATGAGAAAGTGGCTCAACCAACGCATCACCAACTCATTCGTTTCCGACCAGCCCACCCATCGCGAGAGCGACCCAGGCCAAGCCCTTTACAATCACCCCCATGTCCACTCATCAGGTCCTCGATCACGTTGACCAATACCTGCAAATCGGCCGAGAATATGATTGCTCGGATGTTCACCTTGCCACCGGTTTCCCTCCCGCATGGAGACGCTTCGGCACGCTCTCGCCCATATGGGACGATCATGCGCCGCTGGCACCGGAAGAGGCTGAAAAACTTGCCCGTTCCTTCCTTTCGGAAGTCGAGTGGGCTCGCCTTCAAGAGCGGGGTGACATCGACTTTGCCTACGCCTCACCCAGCGGCCGCTATCGGGCCTCGGTCATCAAGCAACGCCTTGGCTATGACATGGTCTTTCGCATCATCAACAGCCATATCCGCTCGCTCGAGGAGCTCGGCCTGCCACTCGAACACATCCTGCCGCTCACCCGATATCAAAACGGCTTGGTGCTCGTCACCGGCTCGGTCGGCTCCGGCAAGTCGACCACGCTCGCCGCTCTCGTCGATTTCATCAACCGCGACCGCGAAGATCACATTCTCACCCTCGAGGATCCGATCGAATATGTTTTCGAATCCAAAGGTTGCCATGTGAACCAACGCGAAGTGCACAGTCACACCGAGTCCTTCGCGAAAGCGCTGCGCGGCGCCCTGCGGGAAGACCCCGATATCATCATGGTCGGTGAAATGCGCGACCTCGAGACCATTCAGCTCGCCCTGACCGCTGCCGAAACCGGTCACCTTGTGCTCGGCACCCTCCACACCGGCAACGCACCCCGCACCCTCGACCGCGTGCTCGATGTTTTCCCAACCGATCAGCGCGACCAAATTCGCATCATGGTCTCCGAATCCCTGCGCGGCATCCTTTCCCAGCAACTTGTCCCACGCGCCGACGGAAGCGGACGCGTGATGGCGATGGAGCTCCTCGTCAACACACCCGCCGTCTCGAACTGCATTCGCGAAGGCAAGACCTACATGCTCCCGGGTGTCATGCAGACCGGCAAAAATGTCGGCATGGTCACCATGGATGAATCCCTGCGAAAACTTTATGTCGATGGGCTCATCAGCCGCGAAGAACTTCTCTACCGCTGCGACGACAAGGCCCAAATGAAGGCGTTTCTCCAATCCTGATCCATCACCCCACTCCCTTTTTCCCACCTGTCATGGCACGCATCGACGAGTTTTTCCGCTACCTGGTAGCCACCAAAGGATCCGACCTCCACCTTTCGGAAGGTCAGCCACCAAAGATCCGCGTCCACGGCGCGGTCACGCCGATCCCCGATCAAGGCGTCCTGAGCGGCGACGATTTCAAAAACCTGCTTGCGGAAATTTGCGACCCCGCGGCCTTTGAGCGCTATCTCAAAGCGGGCGATCTCGACTTCGCCTATGAGATGGATGAAAACTCGCGTTTCCGCTGCAACTATCTCAAGCAGCAGAACGGACTTGGCGCGGTCTTCCGTCTCATCCCCACCGAGATCGCATCGCTCGAAGCACTCGGCGTACCGGAAGTCGTGAAAGAATTCGGCCACATGCGCTCCGGCCTCGTGCTCGTCACCGGCCCCACCGGATCCGGCAAGTCCACCACGCTCGCGGCACTGCTCGATTACATCAACTCGAACTTCAGCCGCCACATCATCACGGTCGAAGAACCGATCGAATTCGTTCATCGAAACAAAAAGTCCATCATCACCCAACGCGAGGTCCACATTCAGACGCCATCCTTCGCCGACGGACTCCGCGCCGCGATGCGAGAGGACTCGGACATCGTTCTTGTCGGTGAGATGCGCGACCTTGAAACCATTTCGCTCGCGCTCACCGCGGCCGAGACCGGCCTGCTCGTCTTCGGCACCCTCCACACGAACAACGCGCGCAAAACCGTCGACCGGATCATCGACGTGTTTCCCGCCGACCAGCAATCGCAGGTCCGCACGATGCTCGCCGCTTCACTCCGCGGCGTCGTCGCCCAGCTCCTTTGCAAGCGCGTCGACAAACCCGGCCGCACTGCCGTTCACGAAATCATGTTCGCGACCCCGGCGGTCTCGGCGATCATCCGCGAGGGCGCGACCCAAAAACTCTACGATG
>CAYQRP010000133.1:0-3832 GCA_964419815.1 uncultured Luteolibacter sp.
GGCTTGCTCGAGTGAGTCGTTGATGTTCTCGATGAGGATGTATTCGAGCGTGAGTTTTTGGTTTTTGCGTGAGTTCCAATAATCGAGCGCGTCAAAGAGTTCGGCGAGCGGCCATTTGCGGTTCACCGGCATGATTTGCTGGCGGATTTCGTCGGTGGCACCGTGAAGGGAAATCGCGAGGCGGATTTGCTGCGGGTGATCGGCGAGTTGGCGGATTTGCGGAACAAGGCCGGAGGTGGAAATCGTGAGATGGCGTGCGCCGAGATGGAGGGATTTCTCGTTTGTAATGAGGTGGATCGCTGCGAGCAGGTTGTTGATGTTGGCGAGTGGTTCGCCCATGCCCATGAACACGATGTTGTCGACGCGTTCGTTGGAAAGTTGTTCGGCGGCGAGGACTTGTCCGGCAATTTCCGAGGCATCGAGATTGCGCGTGAATCCGGCGAGGCCCGAGGCGCAGAACTTGCAGCCGTAGGCGCAGCCGACCTGAGAGGAAACGCAGAGCGTGCGTCGATCCGAGGCGCCGCCGTAAAGAGCGGGGTTGGCAGGGATCAGCACGCTTTCGACATAGCGGGCGTCGTGAAGCTTGAAGAGAAACTTGCGGGTCGTGTCGGCCGAGCCTTGCGTGTGCGTGTGGGTGAGGGATGAGAGTCGAAATGAGGCCGAAATTTTTTCGCGAAGCGTTGCGGGCAGATTGCTCATCGCGTCGATCGATGCGGCTTTCTTTTTCCACACCCAATCGAGGATTTGGTTCGCACGAAATGCCGGTTCACCCTGCTCTTTGAGCCAAGTGGCGAGTTCTTCGTGCGAGAGTCCGGTGAGCGATGGGAGCATGGGCGAATGATTCACAGCGCCGAGCGCAGGTCGGAGGCGGCGTTTTTCGGGTTCGGTGACGATTCCGGGACGAAGGAAAAATCGCCGTTTGTTTCATCTCCCGTTGGGCCCGTTGCGATGTTTGCGTGTGGCTGATGGTCGATCAGTTCGGGATTGGCAATGTTGGCATCGGGCGCGACGGCTTGGA
This sequence comes from uncultured Luteolibacter sp., assembly GCA_964419815.1. Taxonomy (GTDB): domain Bacteria; phylum Verrucomicrobiota; class Verrucomicrobiia; order Verrucomicrobiales; family Akkermansiaceae; genus Luteolibacter. The sequence continues at coordinate 1,019 of CAYQRP010000133.1, forward strand.
GTTCCTCAAACTTGCGGGCGGTGACCAGCACGCGTGATTCGAGTGATCGCATGGCCGAGTTGTAGTTTTCCACGGCGTGGCCGAGCGAGCGTCCGAGTTTCACAAAGTGATCGGCGAGCTTGCCGAGTCGTTCGTGCAGGGTGCGACCGAGTTTGGAAATTTCGCGGGCGTTTTCGGCGAGTGCTTCCTGACGCCAGCCGTAGGCGACGGCGCGGAGCAGGGCGATGAGTGTGGTGGGCGTGGCAAGGATCACGCTTTTTTCCACGCCGTGTTCGATGAGGCCGGGGTCGTTTTGCAGTGCGGCGGAGAAGAACGATTCGCTGGGAAGGAAGAGCACAGTGAACTCCGGCGCGTGGGCGAACTGGCTGGTGTAATTTTTCGAAGCAAGTTGCTGGATGTGCACGCGCACTTGTGCCGAGTGACGGCGCAATGCTTCTTCGCGAGTGGTGTCGTCCGCCGCTTGAATCGCATCGAGGTAGGCCTCCATCGGGGTTTTCGAGTCGACGACGATCGTCTTGCCGCCGGGCAGGTGAACGATGAGGTCGGGTCGAAGTTTTTTGCCTTCGTCGGTGGTGGTCGTGTGTTGGGTTTCGAAATCGCAGTGTTCCTGCATGCCGGCGAGTTCGACCACGCGGCGGAGTTGGATTTCGCCCCATTGCCCGCGGCCGGCGGGTTGGCGCAGCGCTTTGACCAGCGATGAGGTTTCGCTGTGGAGCTTTTGATTGCCCTCGTTGAGGGAGCGGATTTGCTCTTTGAGTTCCGAGTAGGCGCCTTCGCGGGCTTTTTCGATTTCGCCGATGCGTGATTCGAATTTGCCGAGCGTTTCGGTGACGGGTTTGACGAGTCCTTCGATGGCGACCTTGCGTTTTTCGAGTTCGCCGCGTGCTTCTTCGCTTTGCGAGGCGAGCGAAGCTTTGGCGAGCTGGAGAAATTGTTCGGAACTTGTTTTGAGTGCGTCGGCCGAGAGTGCCTTGAAGGTATCGGAGAGTTTGGCTTCCGAGCGTTCGAGCAACTCTTGCTTTTCTCGCGCGGCTTTGATTTCGGCGTCGAGGCGGGCTTGGATTGAGGAAAGCTCATTGCGAAAATCCTGAGCTTGTTTTTCGTGGATGTTTGCCTCGGCGATGGCGTCCATGAGGCGCGATTCCAAGTCTCCGGCGCGGCGTTGCTCGGCGCTGAGACGCTCGTTGGCGGTGCCGATCTGGCGTGCGGAGAGAAGGTGGCTGATGAGCCAGCCGAGCAAGCATCCGGCAACCGCGATGACGGTGTGCGGCAGGAAGTTGACGATTTCAGCTGGCATGATGGCGAATTTCGCTTGCGGGCGGAGGAATGCTCGGTTTCGTAGGGGGCGTCCGGGGACCATTTCTAGCTAACCGTTTCCCCGCACAAAGCAACGAAAACCGATCATTCATCATGCCACACACACTGCCCGAACTCGGATATGCCTATGACGCCCTCGAACCTCACATCGATGCCCGCACGATGGAGATTCACCACAGCAAGCATCATCAGGCCTACATCACCAATTTGAACAACGCCATCGCCGGCAAGCCGGAGCTGGAAGACAAGTGGATCTGCAAACTCATCGGTGACCTCGCATCCGTGCCGGAAGACATTCGCATGGTCGTGCGCAACAATGGCGGCGGTCATTGGAATCACAGTTTTTTCTGGAAGGTCATCGCACCGGGCGGAGCCAAAGCGCCTTCGGGTGAGCTTGCTGCCGCGATCGACAAGGCCTTCGGATCCTTCGATGCCTTCAAGGAAGCCTTCGCCAAGGCCGGTGCCACGCGCTTCGGATCCGGCTGGGCTTGGCTCGTGAAAAAATCCGATGGCTCGCTCGCCGTTTGCTCGACGCCGAATCAAGACTGCCCGCTGATGGGTGAAACCGTTGCCGGATGCTCCGGTGAGCCGCTTCTCGGTCTCGATGTCTGGGAGCACGCCTACTACCTCCACTACCAAAACCGCAGGCCGGATTACATCAGCGCCTTCTGGAATGTGGTCAACTGGGATGTCGTCGCCGCGAACTTCGCGGGTTGATCCAACTCAACGCAAAAACGGCTGCGGGAAAATTCCTGCAGCCGTTTTTTTGTGAGGGTGAATTCACCAGCTCACCTTTGCGCGAAAGACGCCGGTCAGACCCGGTTCGTTTTGGCCCGAGCCGTGGATGCGGTAATCTTCGTCGCTGAGGTTTTCCGCGCCGCAGCTGAGGTCGAGGTGGTCGTTGACCTTCCATCCGGCATAAATCGATGCGATTAAGTAGCCGGGCGTGCCGTTGGTGGGAATGCGTTCTTTGTCCAACTCTTGATCGGCATCGCTCGTGCGGTCCTCGGTGTCGGCGCCAAAGATGCGGCCTTCGACCCAATATTTTTCATCCGGGTGAGTCCAACGAAGTGCGATCGAGCCAGTGAGCGGCAGCAGGTATTTCATGTATTTTTCGACGATGGGTCCATCGATGTATGAAGGGGCTTCGACTTCACCTTCCTGCCATGAAGTGAATCCGCTCAGGGTCCACTGCGGATGGAATCGCCATGCGCCTTCGACTTCGACGCCGTGAATGTAGCCATCGGCGGCATTCGCGTTGAGCGTGTTGCTGTCATCCGGTTTGGTAATCGGCACTGGAGTGATCATCTGGTCGACCTCGGTATGGAAAAGTGAAACATCGAGCGAGGTGGTATCGGTCTGATGGTGGGATCCGATTTCCCAGGTGAGAAATTCTTCCGGTTCGAGTGAGGTCGAGCCTGCGGCTGCGGAACCCGAATTTGAAACGATGTTGCCGGTCAGGTCGTTGAGGTTGGGCGCGCGAAATGCTTCGGATGC
>CAYQRP010000134.1:0-3810 GCA_964419815.1 uncultured Luteolibacter sp.
CGGCAGAGTTCGATGGTTTCGTCGATTTGCCCCTTGAGCGGTCGCAGCGTGAGGATCGGATCGATGAGGCCGGTTGGGCGGATGATTTGTTCGACGACGAGGGGCGTGCCGGCCTTGGTGGGATTGAAAGCTTCGATTGGCTCCTCGTTGCCGCTGGGTTTCACGCGGACTTTTTTCAGTGCGGGTGGCGCGCCCTTGTCGGCGGATTTTACTGGAATGTAATTTTTATTTTCCGGGCGTGAGTTGATGATCTCGAAGGGTCCTGGGGTGGCCGAGACATAGACCCGTTGGCCGGTTGATTGCATGAATTCTTCGAAGCGAAGCGGTCGGTTGTCGAGAGCGCTGGGGAGGCGGAAGCCGTGTTCGACGAGAACGGTTTTGCGGCTCTTGTCGCCTTCGTACATGCCGCCGATCTGTGGAATGGTCGCGTGGCTTTCGTCGATGAGCAGGAGGAAATCGTCGGGAAAGAAATCGAGCAGCGTGTGGGGCTTCGCACCGGGCTCGCGTCCGGTCAGATGGCGTGAGTAGTTTTCGATCCCTTGGCAGAAGCCCATTTCCGCCATCATTTCGAGGTCGTACTCCGTCCGCATGCGGATGCGTTGGGCCTCGAGAAGTTTTCCTTCTTTTTCAAATTGGGCGACTTGTGATTCGAGTTCATCGCGAATCGCGCGCGTGGCCGATTTCATCTTGTCGCCGGGAGTGACGAACTGTTTGGCGGGAAAAAAGGTATGGGATTCGAGGCGTTCGATCGTGCGGCCGGTGAGGGTGTGGATGCTGGTGATCCGCTCGACCTCGTCGTCGAAGAACTCAACGCGGATGGCGGTTTCCTCGAGGTAGGCCGGGTGGACTTCGACCACATCGCCACGGACGCGGAACTGGCCGCGGCCGAAGTTGAAATCATCGCGCTCGAAAAGCATGCCGACGATCGAGTCGAGAAACTCCGCGCGCGTCAGCTTTTGTCCGGCGCGGATCGGCAGCATCATGTTTGCGTAATCCTCGGGCGAGCCGAGGCCGTAGATGCAGGACACCGATGCGACCACGATCGTGTCGGGGCGGGTGATCAGCGAACCCATCGTCGAGAGCCGCAGACGCTCGATCTCGTCGTTGATCGACGAATCCTTTTCGATGTAGGTGTCGCTGCGCGGGATGTAGGCCTCGGGTTGATAGTAATCGAAGTAGGAAACGAAGTACTCCACCGCGTTGTGCGGAAAGAAATTTTTGAACTCCGAATACAGTTGGGCTGCCAACGTTTTGTTGTGGCTCATGATCAGCGCCGGGCGGTTGTGCCGCGCGATCAGGTTGGCCATCGTGAAGGTTTTGCCCGAGCCGGTGACGCCGAGAAGCGTCTGATGCCGATTGCCGGCGGCGAGGGACTTCGAGAGTTTTTCAATCGCCTGCGCCTGATCGCCCATCGGCCGATAGTCGCTGGTGAGTTGGAATTCCATGCGGAAGAGGGATAAACGGGAAATGCCGTTTCCGCAAGGGTGGGGGAGCGACGAAGGTGTGCAAAGGGCGATGCCTATGGTTTAAGTGCCCTAGCGATCATGGCAAAATGTCGATCGCGTTCCAGTAATCGCACTTTGTATCTGCGGGCACATGCATCAACCAGCAGGTCACCAAAAGGCACATTGACACCGGAGCGTAGGCATGTGCGGGCGCTAAGGGCTGCCTGTCGCCAGCAACTTTCATCAAAATCCAGCCAAACACTCAGTTCTCTCCAACGCTTGATCTGTTCTTCCTCCCGTTTGCCTCTGGCACCTTGGTAGAGCTCGAGCCAGATCGGCTCGGTCATGGCGATTAGTCCGAGTCGAATCAAGCCTTCGAGTTTAACGGTAATTGCTTTGTCGCCGCCAGCACGGGCGGCCTCGACCCATGCAGAGCTGTCGACCAAAACGAGTCCTTTCATTTGCATGCAAGTTTGGGTTTTTTCCTAAGGCGTGATGAAAGCTCTTCCATGTCACCCGCCTCAATTTCTTCGTTGGTGGCAAAGTCGAGTGTCCCGAAGTTCGCTACCACTTCTTTGACGAGCTGCAATCGATTGAAGCCCTCGATCGCCTTCACCACGGCGTCGCGTTTGGTCTTGGCGCCGGTGAACTTCATGGCATCGGCGAGGAGGTCATCAGGAATATCAATAGTGGTCTTCATGGAATCCAAAATAATCATGATTTGGATTCCTGCAATCGGAAAATGGGAATATTTGGATTTACGGCGGCGGAATCATGGTTTTTCATATCCGCATGGAATTTCAATTGCATCCGCGCTTGGCAGCGGGAGGGTTTGAGCTTGGGCGAAAGGACGGTTGCGTGATTTTACTCAAGAATCATGCGGCGTTTCCGTGGATTCTCATTGTGCCCGAGGTCGCCGAGGGGATTGAGGATTTGCATCAACTCGACGAGCGGCGCTATGCGGAGGTGATGGGTTTGATTCGCGAGGTTTCGCAATTTGTATCCGATCATTTTCGGCCCGAAAAACTCAATGTCGGGTGCATTGGCAACATGGTGCGGCAGATGCACATCCATGTGGTTGGGCGAAATTCCGATGATCCCGCGTGGCCCGGCACCGTGTGGGCCTATGAGGGTAAGTTGGCCTATGCGCCGGAGGCCGTGGAGAAAATCCGCGTTGCGGCTCGTGAATACCTCAAGCTTGAGTGAGCCGGCTCAGGCATTGCGGGCGAGGGCACCGCGTTTTTCATTGATGAAAAGGCTGAGCACGAGGCCGACCGTGACGAAGGCGGCTAGTACGATCAGCGCCTCGGTGGTGCCCATCACATCCTTGGCCCAGGCGAAGGGAAAGGTAGTGATGGCGCTGATTTTCCAGACGAGCCCCCAGATGCCGAAGGTTTCTGCTTCGCGACCAGGTGGGGTCAGGTAGCTGACGAACGCGCGGTTGGCCGAGCCGAGCGAGCCGAGGCCGAAGCCGAGCAGGTTGCCGATGAGCCAGAGCGGCCAGACGGGAAACGCGTCGTGCGGGTGTTGGGCAAGGTGGGCGCTGTGAAGTGCCGAATATCCTGCGAAACCAAGAGCGGTGACGACCCAAAGCGCGGTGAAAATTAGGATCGAACGACGATGGCCGATGCGGTCTTGAAAGAGCGTGGGAATGATGGTGCCAATGACACCCGAGACCGTGATCACTGCAACAAACAGCACCAGTTTCACCTGCGTGAATCCGAATTCCTCGGCAAGTTTGCTCGCGTAAAAAACGATGACCGTCATGCCCGTGCCGTAGAACAGCGATGCGATCAGCAGCATGGCCAGATCTCGGTGCTGACCGATATGGCGGAGCGAATCGGCGAGCCGACTGAACCCTGCGATGATCAGATTTCGCCGCGGCTGATTACCTTGGGCCATCGGCGGCTCCTTGAGCCAAAGAATGGTCGGGATTGTGAATGCGATGAACCAGAGTCCGGCAAAAACAAAAAACGGCCGCCAGCTTTCCACGGCTTGAAGATCGAAGGCGAGCATTAGGATCGCGGTGATGATGAGCAACAGCAGCGCGGCCGAGTAGGCGCAGGCCCATGAGAATCCGCTGACGCGGCCGACTTGGTCGCGACGTGCGAGCGAGGGCAAAAAACTGGCGAGGAAATTTTCTCCGATCGAGAACGCAAAGTTCGCGGGGATGTAAAGCAGCAGCGCAAGCCAGAGGTTGCCGCTGTTGATGAAAGCAAGCGCGCAGGTCAGAACGCCGCAGGCCAGGCCGGTACCGATCATCCATTTTTTCTTGAGGGCCCGTTCATCGGCCATCGCGCCGGCGATCGGTGAGAAGAGCGCGGTGATGAGCATGCTCGAGCCAAAAGCGAGCGCCCAGACGCGG
>CAYQRP010000135.1:0-3804 GCA_964419815.1 uncultured Luteolibacter sp.
TTTCCTCGTCGCCGACAAATACCCAATCGGTTTGCCGCGCTTCTCAATGCGAATCTCCTCGCCTTCTCCAAGCCATGCCTCGACCTTGGAGAAATTGTTTCTCAAATCCCTGACCGTAACCGTTTTCATGTGGACAAATTATGTCCACATTTTCTGAAGGTCAAATTTTTTCGACCAAATCCACCCCCTCGAAGCTTCAACCTTGCGGGTCAAAGCAGGTCCATGGCTTGATCGGGGGCATGGATACCTACCTCGGCCTGCTGCGTGATGTGATGAAAAACGGCGAGCACCGCGCCGACCGCACCGGCACTGGCACAATCTCGGTATTCGGCCGACAAGTCCGCTATGACCTGCGCCAAGGATTCCCTTGCCTCACCACGAAAAAACTTCACCTCCGCTCGATCATTCACGAGTTGCTGTGGTTTTTGAAGGGCGAAACCAACACGCGTTATCTGAGGGAAAACGGCGTGACGATCTGGGACGAGTGGGCCGATGCCGATGGCGAGCTCGGGCCAGTTTACGGCAAACAATGGCGCTCATGGCCCGCACCCGACGGGCGCACGATCGATCAGATCCACCTGCTGATCGAAGGGCTCAAAGGCAACCCGCACTCGCGCCGCCACCTCGTGTCCGCATGGAATGTCGGGCAAATTCACGAAATGGCCCTGCCTCCCTGCCATCTGCTCTTTCAATTTTATGTCCACGAACCGCGCGACAACGGACGCCCCGGCCTTTCCTGTCAGCTCTATCAACGCAGCGCCGACCTTTTCCTCGGAGTCCCCTTCAACATCGCATCCTACGCGCTCCTCACCCACATGATCGCCCAAGTCTGTGACTTCGAAGCCCGCGACTTTGTCCACACCTTCGGCGATCTCCACCTCTACACCAACCACCTCGAGCAAGCGGAACTCCAACTCACTCGCGAGCCCAAACCGCTGCCGCAAATTTGGATCAACCCGCAGGTAAAGGATATCGATGCCTTCACCTTCGACGACATCCGTCTCGAAAACTACGAATCGCACCCACACATCAAGGCACCCGTCGCGGTGTGAACGTGTGCTTAATCAAGCAATCCAACACATAGGCCGGTGATCGAAATCGTTTTTCAAAAAGGCCTCTACCTTCCGGAGCTTGATCTCTGGCTCGATCCCCGATCCCCAAAACCCCGCGCGTTTATTTCTCACGCACACGCCGACCATGTCGCGCGTCACGGCTCGACGATTTGCTCCAAGGTGACCGCGCACCTGCTTCGCGACCGCTTCCGCATCTCAGCCGAAAGAACCGAAGCCCATTCGTTTCACACATCGTTCATCGAAAAAGATTTTCGCATCACCCTGCTGCCAGCCGGCCACATCTCTGGTTCGGCAATGATCCACATCACGCGCCTGTCAGATCAGGCGAGCTTGCTCTACACCGGCGATTTCAAAATCCACCCGAGCCGTACCGCCGAACCCATCGCGTTCGCCCCTGCCGACACGCTCATCATGGAAACCACCTTTGGCCTACCGCGCTACCGGTTTCCCGACACCGCCGAAGTGGAAAATGAAATCCTCAGCTTCGTCCGCGAATGCTTTGCTCAAAATCAAACCCCAGTGCTCCTCGGCTACTCACTAGGCAAATCACAAGAAGCACTCGCACTGATGCACGAACACAAGATCCCCGCGCTGCTTCACCCTGCCGCCGCCAGCATGACCCGATCCTGCATCGCTGCCGGAACCCCGAATTTGCCGGAGCCTCTCGAGTTCGACGGACACGCACCCGATGGCCATGTGATCATCGCCCCACCGCATGTGATGCGTTCCAAAAAACTGCTAGGCATCAAATCAAAACGCACTGCGATGCTTAGCGGATGGGCGCTGCAAACGGGCGCAAAGTTTCGCTACGGCGTCGATGAAGTCATCCCCCTTTCGGATCACGCCGATCACCCAGGCCTCATCCACTGCGTCGAATCCGTGCGCCCCCAACGCGTCATCACCACCCACGGCTACACCCGCGAATTCGCCGCCGAACTTCGCTCGCGCGGCATCGAAGCATGGTCGGCCAACGGCAACGACCAGTTGGAATTTCGTTTTCACGCAAAATCATAAATTCTCCTCAATCATGCGCCTTAAATCCCAACTCACCACCTGCGTACCGCTCATTACCCTGTTCATCACTTCATGCGCCACCGACACATCATCATCTTCAGGGCGCGATTACTGGGGCCACCGCCCAGGGCCCAAAAATTTCAAAACCGTCATCATTGATGCCGGTCACGGCGGCAAAGACCCGGGTGCCATCAGCCCGCACACCTGCCAAAAGGAAAAGGATCTCACCCTCGACATGGCCAAACGCATCAAGGCCGAACTCGGCGGATTCAAAACCATCCTGCTGCGCGACCACGACCACTTTATCGAACTCGACGATCGCGTCACCCTCGCCAACAAACGAGGCGACGCGGTACTCATCAGCGTCCACTTCAACAGCGGACCCTCCCATGTGCGCGGACCCGAAACCTATTACTGGCGCGTCGATAGCCACGGCCTCGCCACGCGCCTGCAGCGCGCAATGAGCGCCGCCAGCCCCGCCGAGGAAAACAACCGTGGACTGGTCCGTCGTCGACTTCGGCTCACCCGCAACCCAGAAATTCCCTGCGTCCTCATCGAGTGCGGCTACCTCAGCAATTCCGCAGACAGCCGTCTCGCCGCCGATCCAAGCTATCGTCAAAAACTCGCAAGCCACATCGCCAAAGCCATCCGCGCCCAATCGGACATCGGCGACTCCGGCACAGGCCCCCTGCCGCGCCCGATCAATGCCCCACCCAGCCGCCCCACGGACGCCAAGGAATGATTTTTTCCGCAGATCCTCACCCCGACGCTCCATCGCGGCTTTTGCCCAAAATTTGGGAAAATTTCGCGTGATTTCCCGATTGACAGCCACCAGCCGGATCCCTAGTTTGCGCGCCCCGCGCGGCCTCAATCACGGTCGCAACCACCTCCTTACAAGAACATGAAGACATTTTCCGCCAAGCCCCAAGAAGTCGAGCGCAAGTGGTATGTGATCGACGCCAAGGGCAAAGTCCTCGGCCAAGTCGCAGTCGAAGCCGCACGTCTGCTCCGCGGCAAGCATAAGCCCACCTTCACCACTCACATCGACACCGGCGACTTCGTGGTCGTCATCAATGCCGATCAAGTGGTCCTCACCGGCGCCAAGGAAAATGCCAAGATCTACACTCGCTTCTCGGGATATGTCGGCGGTCAAAAAGTCGAAACCCCACGCATGGTTCGCGAGCGTCGCCCCATCCTTCTGGTCGAGCGCGCTGTCTACGGCATGCTTCCCAAGACCCGCCTCGGCAAAGCCCAATACTCCAAGCTCAAGGTCTATGCCGGTGCCGAACACCCGCACGAAGCACAACAACCCGTTGCCCACGCCGTCCGCTAAGCGCATTTAATTTTTCCCTACCATGTCCACCACCTCACCAAGCGCCACCGGCCGTCGCAAAACCGCAGTCTCGAGAGTCTGGCTCACCGAAGGCAGCGGCCAGATCATCATCAACTCGCGCCCCTTCGAAGATTACCTCCCCACGATCGAACTCCAAAACGCGATTCTCGCCCCCTTTCAAGCGACCTCGCTGACCAACAAATATGACGTCAATGTGGTCGTCAAAGGTGGTGGCATCCACGCACAAGCCGTTTCGATCCGTCACGCGATTTCGCGCAGCCTCACCCAGGTCGATCCCGAAAACCGCAAGGTTATCAAGCCGCTCGGTTTCCTCACCCGCGACCCGCGCATGAAGGAACGCAAAAAGTCCGGTCAACCCGGTGC
>CAYQRP010000136.1:0-3768 GCA_964419815.1 uncultured Luteolibacter sp.
TTTGACCACTGATTTCGCTGATGAACTGATGGGAGACAGAAGAAAAGAAGTGGCGGTTTCATGCGCTGCTCAAAACACCGCGCAAGATGATGGGCTGCGGCGGGGGAGTGATTCTTTAGCGGTTGCGGTGCAGTGCGGGGCGCACACAGGCAGCGACTTTAGGTCCGTCGGTGAAGGCTTCGCCGAGGAAGCTGGCGATTTGTGAGATCGTGGCACTGGGATCGGCGACGAGGTCCGGGTAGCTCACCTCGAGCAGCTCGACGCGATCGCTTTTCTTCAACACCTCGCGGATTTGCCGGCTGTGATGTTCCTGTGTCTCGATGAGGTGCGATTTTTCCGAGCGCGGTTGCTTGCCTTGCCGCGCGAGCATGGCCCACTGCGAATCCACCACCTGTTCGACGGGGCGGAGCATGTAAATGATTTTGTAGCGGTGCTTGCCGGGCAACGATGGGAGCAAAGCGGAAATGACTTTCACTGCGCTGCCTTCCGCCTTGCTGAGGATGCGCGGATCTTTGGCGAGTTTCTTGATCTCCTCCCATTCCCAATAACCTTCGGGGTTGTCCTCGTCGGCCTTGCGCAGGCCATCGGCCATGAGCGGCATACCGCCGGCTTGGAGGATCTGCATCATCAGCGAGGTGCCGGATCGTGGCAGCCCGGAAACGATGATGAAATCGAGCGGCTCGATGGAGTCGTACTCGGCCTTGCGGCGGTCGAGTTCGATTTGCCTGATGTGATCCTGTTCGTCGCGGCTTGCTTTGCGTCGCGCGGCCTCATCGCGGACACTTGTGAGCCGCGATTGTTGGGCTTGCTCGAAGGACTTGCGGGTGGCGCGCGCTTGGGCCTCGACAGCTTCGGCTTTGTCGGGCAGCTCGAGTGCGCGATAGACGCGGGAAAGCAAGCGCAGCGCGCGCAGGAATTGCGGGTTGAGGCGCAGGCAGTTGAGTAGTGGAGTTTCGGCCTGTTCCCATTCGCCTTGTTGGGCGAGTGCGGCGCCGAGCAGGAAATGTCCAAGCGGGTTGCCGTACTCGAGGCCGATGGCATCCAGCGCGGCATCGAGCGCCTCGGCCGACTGACCGCGGTGGAGGTGAAGGCGTGCAAGCGTCAAGTGGGCTTGGGCGTTGTGTGGATCGGCTTCGAGCACATCGCGCGCGGCCTGCTCAGCTTCGTCCCAGCGCCGCAGCGCGAGAAAACTCTGCGCGAGCATGAGCTGCAAATGCAGGTTGCCGCGGTGATCCACCTGCGCGCGCTCGAGCGCGGCGAGGGCCTCGGTGTAGTCCTCCTTGCGTAGGAAGATTGAGGCCTTGATCAACTCCGCCTGTGAGTTGGATCCGAAGCCCTCGAGCGCTTTGTCGATGGTATGCTCCGCTTCATCGAAAAGACCGAGCTGAAGTTGGCAGGAAGCAAGCACCTGCGCGTAGTCGGTGCGCGATGGGATGGCGTGAAAGCAGGATTCGAGCAACGGCAGGGCGAGCTCCAGGCGGCCGGCGTACATCGCCGCACGTGCCATGTTCCAATCATTTTCGCGCGTGGTGCCCTCGGCGGCTTGACCCGGGTCGTCGGGCAATTCGTCGATGTAGCCCAATGCGACAAACTGCTCGAGCAGCGCCTTGCTGGCGTCTTCGGTGAGCGCGGGTCTGCTGGCTGCCACGCCTTCGGGTTTCTCCCAAGTGGGCACCGTTTCCACCGGGCGGGGATCGCTGAAAAGTTCTTCCAGCACGCGTCCCTCCATGTCGGATCCGATCGGCAGACCGAAGTGATGCAGCACCGTGGGTGCCACATCGAGCAGGCGCGCGCCATAGACCAAAGCGTCTTGTTTGAATCCCGGCCCGCTCGCCACGATCACGCCCTGCGGCCTATGCCACACGGTGATGCCTGCGGGCACGCGCGGTGTGAACTTCGGACGCAGGTGGTCGCTGTGGAATCCATGGTCGGAAACAAGCATCACTGAGGTCTCCGGGCCGGCGAGGTGCAGCAATCGGGAAAGCATCAGATCGTGGAGGCGGTAGGTGCCCTCGACGACCTGACGATACATCTCGAAATCCTCCTCGGGGATGCCCTCCATGCGCGGTGGATGGTAGGGCATGAAAAGGTGGGAAATTTCATCGATCGCGCGGTAGTACACCGCGAAAAATTCCCAGTCCGGATCGCTCTCCATGAGGTGCACCGCGGCCTGATGACCCGAGAACGCCTCGGCGAGTTTTTGCGCCAGCGACCACAGCCGCTTGTCCTTGTCTTGATCCACCTTTGGCGCATCGGGCACCAGCAGGCGGATCACTTCATCGGGATCAATGTCGTGCGGGCTCACGCGCATCTCGTTCATCACCGCCTCCAACTCCGGCGGCCAATAGGTGCCGGGTGGGGGCGGCGGCCAGTCGGCGGGATCCTGCGTCGGCTCCACCTTGCCCACATGGCAAAACATGTTGGAAACCATGCAGCCGTTGAGATCGGTTTCGCCTTGGGTGGCGAACCAGTTGACGACATGGCTGCGCCGTTGTTTTTCGCCGAGGATTTCCCAAAGCGTGCGACAGCGGCGAGTAGCCGCGGAAACCGGTACGACCGCGCCGCTGCGAGGATCGACCTCGGTGAAGCCTGGCACGCCATGATGATAGGCCATTTTGCCGGTAGCGATCGAGGTCCACAGCATCGGCGACAACTGCGGCTCCAGCGTGGTGAGGTTGCCGCTCACGCCGTTCTCCACCAGACGCGACAAACTCGGCATTTTCCCCGCATCCATCAGTGGATGCATGATCTTCCAGTCGGCGGAATCCCATCCGACCAAGAGCAATCTCTTCTTCATGTGCGAGAATGATACGGGCTTACCGCTTGATGCGAAGAAAAACCGCCGAAGGGATCACCTCCGGCGGTTTGAAATCGCTTGCGGATCGGGAATAACACCTCAAGCCGCGCGTTGGCGACGACGGCGGGTGAGAGCCGCACCACCGGCGACGAGTGCGAGCAGCGAAGAGGAGGCCTCGGGAATGGGAGCGGTCGCACCTGCGAGGATCGCCGTGCCAGGCGTGCTTTCGTAGGCACCGGAGAGGATTTCAAATTGCGAGAGTTTTGAATCCCAGGTCACCTCCAGCCAACCGTAGTTGCCGGTGGCGGTTTTGAAGCCCATGTAGCTACCCGGGCCGAAGTCGGGGGAATTGTAGGGGGTTCCGTAGTAGCTACGTCTAAAAAATGTGGCTGTAGGCGAACCTGTGAAGCTAGCAGAACTACCAATCGGCGAGTTGTAGGCGAAGTTTTGCGGCGATACGCTGTATCCAGTGTAAGCAAACCCGAGTCCACTGACACCAAAGATCCCCATAGCCGAGCCAAAGTTCCAAATCGTAACCTGTCCACCGCCGCTAGCAGGGAATTGGAAAAAATTAGCCATAGACTCACTAGGTAATCCGGCATTGATCCCGTCCATGTTGAATCCGGTCGATCCGATGTCGATTTGAACGATCGCGGCGTCCGAACTCGAGATGGCCACGGTGGATGCGCCGATGCCGGTCGCCAGATAGGCCCCAAGACGGGCGGAATGCTTGGCGTGAGATTTGCGGGTGGGAGTTTGAGTTTGCATGGTTATAAGTTATGTGATGTGGGCTAACGACACATTGCTCCCCTCGACTTTTTCAAGCACAAAAACGATGGGATTTCTGCGCCCGCATTGGGCGGAATCGGTTGCCGGGACTTGGAGACTGCGTTGGGAATGACCTATGCCAGCAAGCTAAATAAATGGTTGATTTTAGCGATTAAGTTGCTTTTATTGAAACTTTCCCGTCA
>CAYQRP010000137.1:0-3759 GCA_964419815.1 uncultured Luteolibacter sp.
TTGGGCAGGCGGATGGCGTCCCAGTTGGCGAGGCGGATGCATCCGGCGCTGCGGGTGCGGCCGATGGTCTCGGGATCGGAGGTGCCGTGCATGCCGATGCCGGGCCGACTGGTGCCGTTCCAGATCACGCCGACCGGGCTGTTGGGCCCGGGCGGGATGTTGAGGGCGTTGGCGCTTCTTTTGCCGGTATCGAGCAGCTTTTGATCGTATCGCCAATAGGGCAGCTCGATCATGTTGGTCAGTTTCCAGGTGCCGAACTTGATGAATTGCGGTTTGCCCGGAGTGATCGGAAATGAGGCGACCAGCGCGCGATTGGCTTTGGTTTTTGTCACGGTGGTCGTGCCATCCTCCGATTCGTCGACCACCAGAGCGGCGGGCGCGGCTTCGAAGATCCTTGCCTGGTTGATTTTCGTGTTCACCACCACATGGCGTTCGCTGAGGGCTGGGTCCGCTTCGTATTTCGCACCGGTGAGTGTTTCGATTTCGAAAGGCTCGACATTCGGAACCATGATCGCATCGCCAGGCTTGAGGCTTGTCATTTTCAGGCCCGGATTGATTTCGGTGAGGTAGGGGACATCGCTGTGGTAGCGCTCGGCCATGAACTCCGCGATGCTGCGGTAGCTCATTCTTTTGGCGGAAGCCTGCAGGCTGCGTTTGGTCGGCAACGACGGGTTTACCCATTTCGTCGCGACACTCGGCACTGTGGCTCGAATCAGCGGCTCGGGCACGGCGCTCTTCGCGGCGAGCATCACGGCCGACCAATCGTCGAGCGGGTGGCCATGGACTTCATTCCATGAGCGTGCGGCGAGTTCGCTGAACTGACCCACGCGACCGTCGATCACGCCAGGGCCGAAATTGGATTTGTCCAAAAACACCTGCAGTCGCAGTGCTTCGAGGCCTTCGGGTTTGGTGATCGATTTGACGGCACTCGGTGAGATTGCGATGTCTGTTTCGGTGCTCGTTGTGCTGATCGTTCCATCGCTTGCCGAGTCGGGCATTTCTTCCGGCATGCTCACAACATCATCGGGAAGGGGTTGCGAGGTGATGTCATCATCGCCGCCGATGGGCAGGGCTTTCAGCACGGGACGATCGATCAAATCGCTCGCGGGCTCCTGCGCGTGGAGCAGGCCGAGTGCCATGCAGCTGAGGATGAAAACGCGGATCATGGAAATGGGCGTGAAGCAGGTTTCAGGCGGGTGCGGCAACGAAGGGTTCGAGTCTTCCCGCAAGCATGGGCGGCACGACTGCGCGCACGAGGATATCATTTCCTTCGTAATCCGTCGAGAGCACCTTCGCATCGCGGTGCAAGAGACCGACGAGGTCGGCGCGTTGTTGCGGAATGCGGTAATCGAGGCAGCGGACGCGGTCGGCGAGTGCCGTCGAACAGGCGTCGAGCAGGCGGTCGAGGCCGGTGCGGGTGAATGCCGAAACGCGCAGGGCATCAGGAAACATTCTGGCGAGCGAGGCGATTTGTTCGGGGTCGGTGACGAGGTCGATTTTGTTGAGGACGGTGATCGTCGGTTTGCCCTCGGCGCCGAGTTCGTCGAGCACCTCGAGGGTGGTGCGGTGAAAGCGTTCGATTTCCGGTGAGGTGGCGTCGAGCACATGGATGAGAAAATCGGCGAGCACCGCTTCTTCGAGTGTCGCCTTGAAAGCCTCGACTAGGCGGTGCGGAAGGTTGCGAACAAAGCCGACCGTATCGGTGAGCAGCAGCGGTTGACCATCGGGCAAGTCGATGCGGCGCGTGGTCGTGTCGAGCGTGGCAAAGAGCATGTCCTTGGCCATCACTTCGGCGCCGCTCAGCGCGTTGAGCAAGGTTGATTTGCCGGCATTCGTGTAGCCGACAATCGCCGCGTGTGGGGTTTCGAGTTTCTCGCGCTCCTTGCGTTGGGTGCGCCGTTGTTTGCGGACTTGTTCGAGTTCGCGCTTGCAACGATCGATGCTGAGGTTGGCGAGCCGGCGGTCGACCTCGATTTGTTTTTCGCCCATGCCGCGTGCCGCGCCACCGCCTTGACCGCCGCCAGATCCGCCCTCGCGATCGAGGTGGCCCCACATCCGTGCAAGTCGCGGCAGCGCGTACTGCATGCGGGCGAGCTCAACTTGCAGGCGGGCTTCTTTGGTTTGCGCGCGTTTGGCGAAGATATCGAGAATCACCTCCTCGCGATCGATCACGCAGAGGTCGGCGAGTTTTTCCCACTCGCGTTGCTGCGAAGGCGCGAGGCCGTTGTCGATGACGATCACATCGCAGTCATGCGCGCGGGCGAGGCTCACGATTTCATCCGCCTTGCCGGTGCCGCAGAGCAGCTTTTTATGCATGTCGCGACAGCGGGCGAGCACCGAATCGATGACCTCGATGCCCAGCGTCTTGACCAACTCGCCCAGCTCTTCGAGCAGCGACTCCGCCTCATCCATTTCCCGCGGATCGAAACAAAAACGCACCAGCAGCGCGCGTTCGACCATTTCCGGTTTTTGCCTGACCTCAAACATCCGTGGGAGGGTTAGCATCGGATGGCACTGCGGGCGATGGGAAATTTCGGCTCATGCCGCTGATTTCCGCCCGCAAGCCGTTTCAACTCTTGCGGGAGACCGCCGCGACGCTTAAGCCATGCCTGTCATGTCCGCAGACGCCACGCCCCCAACGCATTCGACCGAGGCCGAACTCATCGCCATCCGCCGCGAGAAACTCGCCAAACTTCGCGAGCTCGGCATCGATCCGTATGGCGCGAGGTATCCCGTCGATACCACCCCGGGTGAGCTGCGGGCCAACTTCAGCGAAGGCCGCCGCGTGAAGGTCGCCGGCCGCATCACCGCGCTGCGCGACATGGGCAAGTCGGTGTTCTTCCAGCTGGGCGATGTGCACGGATCGATCCAAGGTTACCTTGGCATCAAGAACCTCGGCGAAAACGAAGCGGCCGCATGGAAATGTCTCGATCGCGGCGACTGGATCGGCATCGAGGGCGAGACCTTTCTCACCAAGACCGGCGAGCCGACGGTGAAGGTCGAAAATTTCACCGTGCTTTCCAAATCGCTGCGGCCGATGCCCGACAAGTTTCATGGCCTTGCCGACCGCGAAACGAAATACCGCAAGCGTCACCTCGACCTCATGGGCAATCCGGAGAGCGCGAACCTCTTCGTGACGCGTTCGCTGATGCTTGCCGAGATCCGCAAGTTTTTGCAGGACAGGGGATTTCTCGAAGTCGAGACGCCGATGTTGCAGGATGTCGCGGGCGGTGCGGCGGCGCGTCCGTTTGAGACGCATCACAACGCGCTTGGCATGCCGCTCACGCTGCGCATCGCGCCGGAGCTTTTCCTCAAGCGTCTGCTCGTCGGTGGCTACACGAAAATTTTCGAGCTCAACCGCAACTTCCGCAACGAAGGCATTTCGCGCCGCCACAATCCTGAGTTCACGATGCTCGAAGCGTACTGGGCATTTTCGGATTTCGAGGAAATGGCCAACCTCGTCGAGGAAATGACCTGCCACCTCGCGGAGAAATTTTGCGGTGGTTTGAAAATCGAGCACAAGGACGAGGATGGCAATGTCACGCGCACGATTGACCTCACGCGTCCATGGCGCCGCGCGAATTACCACGACCTCATCAAGGGTGCTGCCGGCGATGATTTCTTCGAGCTCAGCCCGGCCGGTCGCCGACTGCGCTGCGAGGAACTTGGCGTGCAGATTTCGCCCGAAATGGAGGACTACGAAGTCGTGCAGCAGGTCTTTGAAAAGAAGGTCGAGGAGCACACCTTCGATCCCTGCTT
>CAYQRP010000138.1:0-3757 GCA_964419815.1 uncultured Luteolibacter sp.
GAGGCATCGGACTCGAAGGAAACGATGATCGGCTCGCCTTTGGCGATGAGTTCGGCGAGTGCTTCGTCGGCGAGTCGGGCCGCCTGTGACGATTGGATTTTTTTGATGCGCTTTTCCGCTTCGATCGCGGCTTGCTGGGTTTCCTCGAGCGTGCGTTGACCGTGGGCGAAAGTGGCGTTGATCTGTGCGATGTCGGCGCGTTCGGCGAGCATCGCGGCCATGATGTGCGGGAAGTCGTTCACGGTCACCGCCGCTTCGCCGAGTGAGGTGAGTTTGGCATTGGCAGCGTCGAGTTTCGCGCGGGCTGCCTTGAGTTCCTGATCCCATTTTTCAACCGACTCGTTGAGGTAGGCCCACGCGGCCTCGCCGCAAACCGCTTCGATGCGGCGGACGCCGGATGCGATCGCGCCTTCGGATTTGATTTTGAATAGCCCGATCTCCTGAGTGTTGCGAACGTGCGTGCCGCCGCAGAGTTCCATCGACGGACCATTGAGCTGATTCGGCTCTCCGCCGATCTGAACGACGCGCACCGTATCTCCGTACTTGTCGCCGAAAAATTGCATGATGTCGGCACGGCCCTTGATGTCGGCGTGTTTCACTTCGGTCCATGAAACCGAAAGGCCCTGCTTGATGGCGCCGTTGACCATCTCTTCCATTTCCGCAATTTGCTGCGGGCTGACAGCCGCGCTGTTGAAGTCGAAGCGCAGGCGGTTTTCATCGACCGATGAGCCTTGCTGCGCGGCATCTTTCGAGACGGCTTCGTGGAGTGCCCAATGCAACAGGTGGGTTGCGGTGTGATGGGCTTCGATCGGGCGTCGGCGCGACGCATCGACTTTGAGCACAACTTGGTCGCCGACTTTGATTTCGCTCGATGAAGCGATGATGATCGCGCGGGCCTTACCGATTTGTTGGACGCCGGTGACGGCGATCGGGGCTTGACGGTTGGAAACCGTCGCCACGGTGCCGGTGTCGCCGCTTTGTCCGCCCATCTCGGCGTAGAAGGGGGTCTTGTCGGTGATGACGAAAAGCGAATCGTCCTGTGGGTGGACTTCGAGGACGCTTGCTTCGCATTCATCGGCATCAAAGCCAACGAATTCGGTGACCGCATCGGTCGAGATTTCGAGTGCGCGAACGACCGTGGATTTTTTAGCAGCGCGGGAGCGTTCCTGTTGTTGCTCCATGAGTGCCTCGAAGCGTGGCATGTCGACCTTGAGCCCGCGCTCGGCGCAGAGCAATTCGGTGAGGTCGATTGGGAATCCGAAAGTGTCGTAGAGCTCGAACGCGAGGTCTCCGGAGAGCGAATCATTTTTTATTTCGCCCATCGCTTCTTCGAAGCGTTTCAATCCGCGGTCGAGGGTTTGGTTGAAGCTGGCTTCTTCCTGTTCGAGAGTTTGGCGGATGACGGATTCGCGGGTTTTGAGTTCCGGGAATACGCCGCCCATTTGGGCGACGAGGGTTTCGACGAGGGCGCCGAAGAATGGCTTGTCGCCCGAGAACCCGAGTTGGCGTCCGTAGCGCACCGCGCGGCGCAGGATTCTACGAAGGACATAGTTTCTGCCGTTGTTGCCGGGCATGATGCCATCGGCGATTGAGAAACTGAGCGTGCGGAGGTGGTCGGCGATCACGCGGAAGGCGATCGCGGTTTTCATTTCCTCGTTGAATGCCGAGCGGTCGGCGCCGAGCTCGGGGTAAATGTTCACATAGGTCTTGCCGCTGAGTTCTTCGAGCTTGCGGAAGATCGGGGTGAAAACATCGGTGGCGTAGTTCGAGGGTTTTTTTGAAAAGTCCGTGAAACCCTTGGTGTTTTGGATGATCGAGCACGCGCGCTCAAAGCCCATGCCGGTGTCGACATGCTTCGCGGGAAGTTCGCGGAATGTGCCATCGGCTTCGGCGTTGTATTGAATGAAGACGAGGTTCCAAATCTCGATGCAGAGGTCGGAGTCGTTGTTGACGAGCTTGCCTTGCGAGTCGCCGTTTGGCGTGAGGTCGACATGGAGTTCCGAGCAAGGACCGCAGGGGCCGGTCTCGCCCATCATCCAGAAGTTGTCTTTCACGTTTCCATTTACGATGTGTATCGTAGGATCGACTCCCTTCGAGCGAAAGAGTGCGGCCCAGACATCCCATGCTTCTTGGTCAAACTCGCCCGGGTCGCCGGGCTTCGGCGCGTAGACCGACGCGTAGAGGCGGTTGGCGGGAAGGCCCCAGCGTTCGACGACGAGCTCCCATGCCCATTGGATCGCTTCGGTTTTGAAATAGTTTCCAAACGACCAGTTTCCGAGCATCTCGAAAAAGGTGTGGTGGTAGGTGTCGTAGCCGACATCCTCGAGGTCGTTGTGTTTGCCGCCGGCGCGGATGCACTTCTGCGTGTCGGCTGCGCGGGGTGGATCGTAGGGGGCTTTTTCGACGCCGAGGAAATACGGCACGAAGGGATTCATGCCGGCGTTGGTGAAGAGCAGTCCGGGCGACTGCGGCAGCAGCGATGCCGAGGGCACGATGCTGTGTTGTTTCTCGCGAAAGAAATCGAGGAAGGAATTGCGGATCTCGGCGGCGGTCATGGGGTGCGCGAAAGGTGCGGGTGAAGGCCGCGGAGCTTGGGCGAGAGCGCAGATGAAGTAAAGCCCGGGAGGCGCGAGGCCGCTCTACGGGTTCAGCTTTGCCAGCGCCTTCGGCAGGAAGACGCCGTTTTTGCGGATCAGCTTGCCGTCGAAATAGATTTCGCCGCCGCCGTAGTCCTTGCGCTGGATGTTGACCATGTCCCAGTGGACTTGCGAACGGTTGCCGTTGTCGGCGTCTTCGTAGGCTTGGCCGGGTGTGAAATGGAAGGAGCCTGCAATTTTCTCGTCGAAGAGGATGTCGCGCATCGGTTCGCGGATCATCGGGTGGAAGCCGAGGGCAAACTCGCCGATGTAGCGGGCGCCATCATCGCTATCGAGGATGCGGTTGAGCGCTTTGGTTTTTGCGCCGGCCTCGGCCTTGATGATTTTTCCTTTCGAGAATTCGAGACGGATCGCATCGAAGGGGATGCCTTGATAAATCGTCGGCGCGTTGTAGCTGATGAAGCCCTCGACCGAATCGCGCACGGGTGCGGTGAAGACTTCGCCATCGGGGATGTTGTAATTGCCGCCGCAGACGATCGAGTTGATGCCTTTGATCGAAAATCGCAAATCGGTGCCGGGGCCCTTGATTTCGACCTTGTCGGTGCGATCCATGAGTTTCTTGAGCGCGTTCATCGATGGCAGCAGCGCCTTGTAATCGAGCAGGCAGGTCTTGAAGTAAAAATCCTCGAAGGCCTCGGTGCTCATGCCCGCCTGTTGCGCCATCGATGCCGATGGCCAGCGCAGCACGCACCACTTGGTTTTCTTCACGCGGTGATCGAGCACCGGACGCATGTGCTTCATCGCCAAACGCATGCGGTCGGGCGGGACATCGGAATTCTCCGCGATGTTGTGCCCACCGCGCAGCGCGATGTAGGCATCCATGTCTTTCATCTCCGCGAGCAAGTGCTTGGAAATGATGCCGTACTGCGTGTCATCGGCACCCATCAGCATTTCGCGCGAAAGCCGGCCGTGGTGGACGCGCAAGATCGGCGTGGCGCCGCGCGCGCGGGTTTCGCGAATCAATGCAAGGCCGATCGAATCCGGCACATCGTGGAGATCGATGAGGACCTTGTCGCCCTTCTTGAGCGCGGTCGAATAGCGGACGAGTTGGCGGGCGAGTGCGTCGATGCGGGCGTCGTGCATGGGTTCTTTGATAAGAG
>CAYQRP010000139.1:0-3746 GCA_964419815.1 uncultured Luteolibacter sp.
TCACCCATCTCCGCTAGCTTGCGGCACAAGGTGGTTTTGCCCGAACCCGAAGGGCCCGATACAACGAGAAGGATTCCGAAGCGACCGGACATGCCAGACATCATGCGCATCAAAGCCCCTCTTGCAATCCGCGAGTGACAGGGAAATTTAGCGCCGGCATTTGCCAAGCAAATCACCGAGAAACCGTGTGATGTCGACCAAAGCGTCGCGGTACTCGGAATTGCCCAGTGGTGCCAGATCCGCACGGCAGCACTCAAGCAAATCCAACGCAACCTCGACCGCCGATTCGATCGCGGCATCATATCCGTCCACACCCAAAAGCTCCGGCAAATCGAGCGACTCGTGATCGCTGATCCGCTGCGCGAACATCGCCCGCTGCGATTCGCTCGCGGTCTCGAGCAAATTCAAAATCGGCAAGGTCAGTTTCCCCTTCACCAAATCGGTGCGCAAAGTTTTGCCCACCACCTCCTCGGACCCAACCAAATCCAAGCAGTCGTCGTAAATTTGATACGCGGTTCCCAACCTCATGCCGTAACCGTAAAGCCGATCCGCATCCGCCGCGCTCATGCCCGAAAGCGTCCCTGCCAAACCACTCGAAGCCGCAAACAAGGCGCCGGTCTTCATGCCGATGACCTTAAAGTAATCGTCCTTGGTAAAGGTCGGATCAAAGCGCCGCTGGGTTTGGATGATCTCGCCCTGGCACACTTCGCGCGCCGCCTTGCCGACCTTGCGGCAAATGTCGATGCTGTTGAAATCCGTTGCCAGCGTCAGCGCGTGCGAAAACAAGGCATCACCCAACAAGACCGCGAGTGAATCACCCCACTTGGCATTCGCCGTCGGCACCATGCGCCGTGTCACGGCATCGTCGATGATGTCGTCGTGCACCAGCGTCGCCATGTGGATCAGTTCAAAGATCACCCCGAGCTTGATGTGATCGTCATTCACGCCACCTGCCGCGCCGCCGATCAAAATCGATAGCGCCGGGCGGATGCGTTTGCCCGAGGTGTTGCACACATAGGCGATGTACGGTTCGATCGCCGAGTCAAACCCACGCACCTGCTCGCGGATCTGGACCTCCACCCGCTCCAGATGCGGGCGGACCAATTCAAAGGGAAAAAGATTTCCGCCGGAGGGCTTCGCGTCGGTGACCATGCTTGAGTGCCGCGAACAAGCCACAATCCCGCCGCATCCGCAATGCGGATCTTGCCACAGCGCGCGGAAAGACAGCCAATCGGCTTGCCGCGCAGTGATCGGCTCCGCATAACTCACGCATTCGCATGAAGATCGAACCGATCGCCACGGTCCGCACCTGCTTCGGCAGCAAGTTCGCCACTCCGCGTCAACCCGGCCTCTGCCCGAGCGCGTGGGGCGAATTGATTTTTGAATCGCCCTACCGCAACCTTGATTCGATTCGCGGCCTCGAAGGATTTTCACACCTCTGGCTCATCTTTGGATTTCACGAAACCATCGAGCAAGGATGGAAGCCCACCGTGCGCCCACCCCGCCTCGGCGGCAACGAACGCGTCGGCGTCTTTGCAAGCCGCTCGACCTTTCGTCCCAACAGCCTCGGGCTTTCATTGGTCACCCTCGAAGGCATCGACACCAACTCGCCCGAGAGCCCGATCCTCAAACTCGGCGGCATCGATCTGATCGACGGCACTCCCATCTACGACATCAAACCCTATCTCCCCTACGCCGAGTCGGTTCCCAACGCGCGTTCCGGTTTCGCCGACGAGGAAATCCCGAGGCTGAAAGTTGAAGTCGCCGAAAACGCTCAAGACGATTTCCACCAACTCTCGACCCGCGCTCAAAACCTTATCATGGAAGCACTTTCACTCGATCCCCGACCCGCCGTGCAAACCCATCATCAGGACCGCAGCTTCGGTGCCACCCTCTGCGGAAAAAATGTCCGCTTCACCATCAGCGAAACAACCTGCCTGATCATTCAAATCAGCGATGCCGCCGAGCGATTCTGAATGCGGCCGCACAAATGGTGCAGAGCATCAGTCAATGATGCGCCGCATCGGAATCATGTTGGAATACTCAAAGCCCTGCTTTTTGAAGAATTCCTGCGACTCAGCACTGACCCGATCGGTCAACAAGGTGATCCGTTTGAAGTTTTTCTTTTTGGCAAAATCGACGACATAGTCGACCAGCATCGCACCGTAACCCTGGCCCCGATGGTCGGGATGAATCACCACATCCTCCAACAAAATCACGAAGCCGCCGCGTGCGGTGGAGATGGTGAAAAGCAAATTCACCATTCCAAAAATCCGATCCTTGTTGCGAACCACAAAGATGCGTCCGCGGTTGGGTTGCTCGAGAATCAACCTCAGTCCCCGCTCTTGCAAAGTCCGCTCGGGCTTGAAGTCGCCCGAACGCGAAAACAATTCCATCACCAGCTCGGTCAGTGCCGGCAGATCCTCGATGGTCGCCGGTTCTACCCGCGGCACATCCTCAACGCCGCCATTTTTGTCTGTTTGCTGGTTCGTGCTCACAGATGATTTCACGCACATTTTTGCGCCAAAGGCACGCATTTTCCCATCAGCGCCCGCATCGGCATCAATCCGCTTGCGGGCGGAGGTCGGGCCGCATGAGGCGCGTTCTCCGCTCGGCCTGCTCTTCCTTCCACTGGCGGATCCGCTCATGATGCCCTGAGACCAGCACCTCGGGCACCTTCATTCCGCGAAAATCCAACGGCTTGGTGTAGCAGGGCGCCTCCAAAAGATCGGGCCGCGAAAACGATTCATCCTGCGCCGATCGTTCGTCGCCCAGGGCCCCCGGCAGAAGACGGATCACCGCATCGCACAGCACCGCGGCCGCCAGGGCGCCATTGGTGAGGATGTAATCCCCAATCGAAATTTCATCGTCCACCAATGCCTCAATCACCCGCTGATCCACCCCTTCATAGTGACCGCACAAAATCAACAGATGCTCCTGCGCCGCAAGCTCCCGTGCCGTGGCCTGCTTGAAAGGCCTGCCCTGCGGGGTCATCAGAATCACCCGCGTCTTTGGTCCCCTCAAGGCCTCCACCGCCGCAAACAAAGGCTCGGGCCGCAGCACCATCCCCTGCCCGCCGCCGCATGGCGCCTCATCAACGCGCCGATGCTTGTCCTCCGACCAATCCCTCAGCTGGTGACCCACCACATCCACCAAGCCCGCCGCGCGCGCGCGCTGGATGATCGAATCACTCAAGGGCGCCAAAGCCACCTCGGGAAACAGTGTCACGATGTCGATCCGCATGACCCCACCCTAACCGCCGACCGTCTCTTGCCAACCATCTTCGCATGACGAGGGGTGCGAATTTTTTAAAATTTTCAAGCTCCATCACTTTCAAAAAAAGTCCTATTTTTAAGCATAAAAAATCATTCGGAAGCTTGACATCACGACGCGTTTCCAGCAATTAGATGCGCATGGCAACCAAAGCTACCACCGTTAAAGAAAAGTACTCGAAGACCCAAATCGTCGACAGCATCGCAACCAGCACCGACCTCAGCCGCAAGCAAGTGGCTTCGGTTCTCGAAGCGCTGACCGGCGTGATCGAAGGTCACATCAAGAAGAACGCAGTCGGAGAATTCGTTCTCCCCGGCCTTCTCAAAGTCGTCACCGTTCGCAAGCCTGCTGTGAAAGCACGCAAGGGCATCAACCCCTTCACCAAGGAAGAAGTGATGTTCAAAGCCAAGCCAGCCACCACCGTGGTTCGCATCCGTCCGCTCAAGAAACTCAAGGACATGGCTCTCTGATCC
>CAYQRP010000140.1:0-3740 GCA_964419815.1 uncultured Luteolibacter sp.
GTCACGCCATCATCACGCTCACCCGGTGCCGTGCGGTAATACACGGGATAGCTTTCACCCTCGTGAAAAATTTCATCAGGAAACCCATCGACGCCATGATGCTGCAACTGCTCGTCCACCATCGCTCGCAGTCCGGCGATCAAGCCCTCTTCATGCTGCGACAACCATTGGTGAAATGCTGCCGCCGTATGAACTTCCTGCGGGATGCGCTCCTCGCAATACGCGACCACCGCATCTTCATCCCACACGCCATTGGGTCGTCGCAACTTGTCCTCGATCGTGCCCACTTCTTCACGCAACTCATCGATGAAATCCAAAAACCTCCCACGCTTTCGCAAACCACCGCCCAACAGTCCCTCGCGCACAAACACCGCATGCGCGAGTTTCGCATCGACCCTGCCATAATGCACCCGACGTCCATTGATGACCGCAAGGCCACCGCACACGACCCGCTCCTTGCCGTACACCGCGCCTTGGCCCTCATCCCACCGGGCCTCACCATACACGCTGCGACACAAATGAGGCGCGACCTGTTCGACCCACTCGGGATCAATCCGCGCCACCCGCCGCGCCCACAAGCGCGAGGTCTCGACCAACTCCATTGCCACCACCCACTCCCAACGCTTCGGCGCACCAAACAATCCCGATCCGGGAAACACCGCAAAAAATCCGCCCGACGCACTGCGATACGCCTTGTTTTCCCGATCCCACAAACCGAACTGCCGAGGCACTCCCGCCAGCAAAGATCGATGAATCGACGCATATGGAAAATGGTTTTCCTCCGCATCAACGCCACGCTTCAAATGCGCCGACTCGCCATCCGCCAATTCGTCGACGACATTTGCCCACTCGATCACACGCCGCATGTTGAGATAGGACGCCGCCGTAAATTTCCTCAAGGCATTGCGCCGCCACCTCCCGCGCTCATCACGAAATGACTGAAGCGCATTCCACATTCGCAAAATGCCAATAAAATCACTCTCCGCATCCTTCCATGCGGCATGTGCTTCATCGGCCTCGCGTGCTTTTTCCGCGGGCCTTTCACGCGGATCGTTCGATTCCAAAAATCCGATGATCGGCAAAATTTCTGCCAAACAATGTTCTTTGCGCGCCTCAATGATCATTCGCGCCAATCTCGGGTCCACCGGCATCCGCGCCATCTCGCGTCCATGCGCGGTAAGCTTGCGCTCGCGGTCGAGCGCACCAACCTCACGCAGCGTGCGATAGCCCTCGGCCACCGCCTTCGGCGACGGCGCATCGAGAAATGGAAACTCATCGATGTCGGGCAAGCCCAACGATTTCATCCGCAGAATCACGCCCGCCAAGGAACTGCGGCGAATCTCGGGATCGGTGAACTCCGCCCGCTCCTCAAGCTCCAGCTCCTCATACAACCTCACGCACACCCCATCGCGCACGCGACCGCAGCGACCCTTTCTCTGACGCGCACTCGCGCGGCTCACCGGCTCGACCAGCAAACGCTGCACGCCCTTGCCCGGACTCCATCGACTCACCCGCGCCACACCGCTGTCGATCACACACGCGATGCGCGGAATCGTCAGCGAGGTCTCCGCCACATTCGTCGCCAAAATCAATCGCCGCAATCTCCCCGGATGAAACACCCGTTGCTGATCCGCCAATCCCAACCTCGCAAACAAGGGCAACACTTCGGTGTCGCGAAATTTTCTCCCCTCCAACACCTCCGCGCATTCGCGGATCTCGCGTTCACCCGGCAAAAACACCAGCACATCCCCACGCGGATCAACCCCACCCAACCACTCAACCGCCCTCGCGACATGCTGCGGCATTTCCTCGTCATCCGATGGCGGCAGAAAAAATTCCGACACGGGAAACATCCTCCCCGGTGCCTCGATCACCGGCGCTGCCACACCATCGATCGTGAAAAATTCCGCAAACGATCCGGCATCCAGTGTCGCCGATGAAATGACCAACTTCAAATCCGCGCGCTTCAACAAAAGATTTTTCAGATAGCCCAAAAGGAAATCGATGTTGAGCGACCGCTCGTGCGCCTCGTCGAGGATCAAGGCAGCATACTGACGCAGCTGCGGATCCCCCTGCGTCTCGGCCAAGAGGATGCCGTCGGTCATGAACTTGATCCGCGTGTCCTTGCACAACTTCTCATCGAAGCGCACCTGATACCCAACCATTTCGCCCAGCGGCACCTTCAATTCCTCTGCCACACGCTCTGCCACACTCACCGCCGCAATCCGCCGCGGCTGCGTGCAACCGACCCGCCCACCTTTCGGCCCCAAGGCCTCGGCCACCATCTTCGGCAGCTGCGTGGTCTTGCCCGACCCCGTGTCGCTCACGACCACGACCACCCGATGCTCACGCAAGGCGGCAAGGATCTCCTCGCGATGCGCCACCACCGGCAGTTCCTGCGGATAATTCCATGAGCCCGAAAATTCCATGCGCCGTGAGCCCTCATTTCAATCCCACTCACCTTCCTGGCCAATGCGAAAAAATTTCGTCACTCAAAACCATGGTGGACGAAAATCCGCCAAACCGCTTGAATGCCATCCACACCCTCATGGACACCCTCGCCAACCTTCTGGAAAAAAACCGCAACTGGGCAGCCTCGGTCAAAGCCGATGACCCCGAGTTCTTTTCCGATCTCGCCAACCAACAAACTCCCCAATACCTCTGGATCGGTTGCTCCGACAGTCGCGTTCCCGCAAATCAAATCACCGGCCTCGCGCCCGGCGAAGTCTTCGTCCACCGCAACGTCGCCAATGTGGTGGCGGAAACCGATTTCAACCTGCTCGCCGTCCTGCAATACGCAGTCGATGTCCTCAAGGTCCGCCATGTGATCGTCTGCGGTCATTACGGCTGCGGCGGCGTGATCGCTGCCCTCGAAAATTTCCGCCATGGCATCATCGACAACTGGCTCTCCGGCATCCGCAGCCTCCACCGCGCTCACCGCGAGGAACTCGATGCCCTTCCGCCCCAAGCCGCTGCCGACCGACTCTGCGAACTCAATGTGCTCGCCCAAGCCCGCCATGTCGCACGCACCACCATCATCGAAGACGCCTGGGCGCGCGGCCAACAACTCTCCATCCACAGCTGGATCTACCGCCTCGACAACGGCATCATCAAACCCCTTGCTCCGCACATCGGCAAAAAACTCAACGACTGGAACGCCAGGCTGGACTGAATGAGAAAGTTCTAAATTTTAAATTCTAAATTCGAAACGAAAGAGAAGATGAAGAAGCCGCTTCATTTTCTTCCCACTTCGATGTTCGATGTTGGATGTTCGATGTTCAGTCTTCAACCTCCTCTTCTGTCTCCAAGTCTTCTGTCTTTCCCCAACTTCCCTCTTGCCATCGCACCAATCCGTGGCACTTTGATCCCGACCCTGCGTCATGGGGGCGTCCCGGCTTCGACGGGATGTTCGATGCGCCGGTTGCATGTGGAGGTTGATCGGCTGGCCTCCTAAAAAGCCGCTCAAACAAACAAATGCAGACTCTAACGAGCTCGCACTGGCTGCTTAATTGACGGCCACGTCAGAACCCCGACGCCTTCTGAGGGGGATGGCGACACTTAGAAGGCTGGACAAAAAGTCGGGGCACCGGGCTTGAGTCGAGATTCAACAGGCTCCTAGGAAAGGCAACGCCGCAAGCGGGCCCAGCCTCTCCGAAATCCCAGACCGCCTGCTAAACATGTAGATACCGTCGCTGAAGGCATCTCGGACAGGGGTTCGACTCCCCTCGCCTCCACCATTT
>CAYQRP010000141.1:0-3707 GCA_964419815.1 uncultured Luteolibacter sp.
TTAATATGTCGGCTCAACACACCCATCATCATGACTGACAACACCTGGCTCTGGATTGGATTCAACGTCTTTGTTCTCGCGATGCTCGCGCTCGACCTTGGGGTTTTTCACCGCAAGGCGCACGTCGTTTCGATTCGAGAATCGGTCGTCTGGACTTTGATCTGGATCGCGCTGGCGATGGTCTTCAATCTCGGCATCGCCCACTACATGGGTAACACTAAGGCCCTCGAGTTCTTTACGGGTTATGTCATTGAGAAGTCGTTGAGCGTCGACAACATCTTCGTCATCGCGCTGCTCTTCTCTTACTTCGCAGTGCCGGCCGAGCATCAGCATCGGGTGCTTTTCTGGGGGATTCTAGGAGCCTTGATCATGCGCGCTGCGATGATCATGCTGGGGGCAAAGCTCATCAGCGAGTTTACTTGGATCATCTACATTTTTGGTGCGTTCCTGATCATTACCGGCATCAAGATGATCGTGAAGCGAGAGGAGGAAATTCATCCCGAGAAGAATCCGGTGGTGAAGTTGTTTCGCCGCTTTGTACCGGTGACCAGTGGTTTTCGCGGTGGTAAATTTTTTGTCCGTGAGAACGGCGTGCGGATGGCGACGCCGCTGTTTGTGGTATTGTTGATGGTGGAGTTCACCGATCTGATCTTCGCTGTGGATTCGATTCCCGCGATTTTTGCGGTATCGACCGACCCCTTCATTGTTTACACCTCGAATGTTTTTGCGATTCTTGGACTGCGTTCGCTGTATTTCGCACTGGCGGGGATTCTCGACAAGTTTCACTATCTCAAGATCGGTCTCGGCGTTGTGCTGTCATTTGTCGGCGTCAAAATGCTGCTTTCGCACACGCCTTGGAAAATTGAAACGGATGTGTCACTTGGCGTGATTATTGGAGTGCTGGTGACTTCGGTCTTGGCTTCCTTGGCTTGGCCGAAGAAGATCGATTCGTCCGAAGCATGAGCGACCGTACCATCGAATCCCCATCACTATCGCGACCTCAGGAAATGACTGAGGGCAAGCCCCTCGTCCTAGGAATCATCGGTGGAGGTCAACTGGCGCGAATGACCGCGATGGCGGCCTTGCGGCTTGGCTATCGCAGTGTGGTTCTGGAGCGAAGCGCCGATTGCCCGGCGGCGGCCACGGCCGAATGCCTGGTGGGTGATTGGAATTCCGCTGAGGATCTTTTTCGTCTGGCCGAGCGGGTGGATGTGCTGACGCTGGAAAATGAATTTGTCGATGCTGCCCATTTGGAAAAACTTGAGGCGGCGGGTCACAAATTGTGGCCGACCTCGCGTTCGATCGCACTGGTGCAGGACAAGCTGATTCAAAAACAAACACTGCTCGATGCGGGCATCCCAGTGCCGGGCATGCGTGGCATCGCCGATTTGGCCGAACTGGAATCGGCAGTCGCCGAGCTTGGCCTGCCCCTAGTGCTCAAGGCCCGCCGCAATGGCTATGATGGCAAGGGCAATGCGACCATTCGCACTCGCGAGGACATCGCAAGTGCATGGCAGCAGCTTCGTGGCGATCAGGGCAACGCACTTTATGTCGAGGAATTTTGCCCCTTCGTGAGCGAGCTGGCGGTGGTCATCACGCGCGGCCTTGATGGTGGCACGGTGGTTTATCCCTTGGTGGAAACCGTGCAAAAGGATCATGTTTGCAACATCGTTCGCGCGCCGGCACTGGTCGCGAAAGACATCGCCGAGAGAGCTCAAAAAATCGCGCTCGGTGCGATCGAGGCGGTGGGTGCGGTTGGCACTTTTGCCGTGGAAATGTTTTTGAGAAATGACGGCGGCATCGTGGTCAACGAGTTGGCTCCGCGCGTTCACAATTCCGGTCACTACACGATCGAAGCCTGTGCCTGTTCGCAGTTTGAAAATCACGTGCGCGCGGTGCTGGGCCTGCCGCTCGGTTCCTCACACATGGTCGCGCCGCACGCGGTGATGGTGAACCTGCTCGGCAAATATCAGGGCACGGGCACGGCACTCGGATTGGATCGCGCTCTAGCGGTCGCGGGAGCCAACCTTCACCTTTACGGCAAATCCACCACATCGGCAGGCCGCAAGATGGGTCATGTCACGGCCTTGGGAAAAACTCCCGAAGAGGCCGAACGCGCGGCGGTCGATTGCGCCGAAGCCATCAGTTTCCAGCCGACATCCCATCGCAGCGCATAAGAAATTCATCTCACCCGACACTCATGAAAGCCAAAGCCACCCAAGCACCGATCGCCATCATCATGGGCAGCGAATCCGACTGGCCGACCATGCAACCCGCCGCCGAAATCTGCGCCGAGTTTGGCGTCGAGTGCGAGGTCCGCGTGGTTTCCGCGCACCGCACGCCGCTCGACATGGTCAAGTTCGCCCGAGCCGCCGAAACAAGCGGCCTGCGAGTGATCATTGCCGGCGCCGGTGGTGCCGCGCACTTGCCGGGCATGGTGGCAAGCCTCACGCCGTTGCCGGTCATCGGCGTGCCGGTCGAAAGCAAGTCGCTCAAGGGGCTTGATTCCCTGCTCTCTATCGTCCAGATGCCCGCCGGTGTGCCGGTCGCGACGATGGCAATCAATGGTGGCCGCAATGCCGGCCTGCTCGCGCTGCGCATCCTTGGCAGCACCGATGCAAAGATCCGCCGCAAGATGAATGACTATCAAACACGCATCGCCGCCGACTCGCGTGCCTCGACCCGCCGACTGGTGAAGTCGGTCCCCAAAATTTCCAAAACCATCAAAAGCAAGAAAGCCTGACCATGGATCTCTTCGACGCCGTAGGCGCCAACCTCCTTTCGCCCGCCGTTTTGTTTTTCATGCTCGGTCTGGTGGCCGCGGTATTGAAGAGCGACCTTCGCCTGCCCGAGCAACTTTACGTCGGGCTCACGATCTATCTCTTGGCGGCGATCGGCTTCAAGGGGGGGGTCGCGATCGCCGAGGCGGGACTTGCCAAAGTGTGGCTGCCATCGCTGGCGGCGATCGTGTTGGGTGCTCTGATTCCGCTGTGGACCTATCCCGTGCTGCGGAGGGCTGGCAAGCTCGGGCGGGCCGATGCGGCAGCGATCGCGGCTCACTACGGATCGGTGAGTGCGGTGACCTTCATCGCGGCGACCAACCACCTCAAGACGGTCAATGTGCCCTATGAAAATTACACCACCGCCTTCCTCGCGGTGATGGAATCGCCAGCGATTCTGGTCGGCATCGTGTTGGGGAAGCTGAAGGACAACAGCGGCACCGAATCGCGCTCCGTGGTGCTTCGCAAAGCGGTGCATGAAGCACTTTTTGGCCGCAGCATTTTTCTTTTGGTAGGCGCCTTGCTGGTCGGCGCGCTGTGCGGCGAATCGGGCATGAAAAAGGTTGAGCCTTTCTTTGTTGCCCCGTTCCAAGGCGTGCTTGCGCTTTTCCTGCTCGAGATGGGCGTCGTCGCCGGCAAGCGTTTTGGTGACCTAAGCAAGGTTGGCCCCTTCCTGCTCGGCTTTGGCATTTTTGTGCCCATCATCAATGGCGCCCTGGGCGTGATGCTGGGCAAGCTTTCCGGGCTTGAGATCGGCGGCGCCGCTCTGCTCGGCGTGCTCTCGTCCAGCGCCTCGTACATTGCCGCACCCGCCGCGATCCGCATTTCGCTGCCCGAGGCGAATCCGACGCTCTACCTCACATCCGCGCTGGCGATCACCTTTCCGTTCAACATCGCGATCGGCATTCCGATTTACCTCGAAATGGC
>CAYQRP010000142.1:0-3693 GCA_964419815.1 uncultured Luteolibacter sp.
TGTTTGTCGCGGCGGGCGCCGTCGCCTGCGGTGTAGAGGCCGGGGTAATCGGACCAGTAGGTTTTTTTGTAACGATCCTTATCGCCGTAAATGGTGCGGATCATCGACGGCCACGGCTTGCGAATCACAAGGCGGCCGTCTTGGTCGGCTTTGCATTCCTTGCCGGACTCATCGAGGATCGCCGCATCGATGCCAAAGAAAGGCAAGGTGGCGGTGCCCGGTTTGCAGGGGGTGGCTCCGGGAAGGGGGGTGATCATGATCGCACCGGTTTCGGTCTGCCACCAGGTGTCGACGATCGGGCATTTGCCACCGCCGATTTTCTGGTGGTACCAGTTCCATGCTTCGGGGTTGATCGGTTCACCGACCGAGCCGAGGAGTCGCAGCGACGAGAGGTCGTGGGCGGCGGGAAATGCGTCGCCTGCCTTGATGAAGGCGCGAATGGCGGTGGGTGCGGTGTAAAAGATCGTGACGCCGTATTCCTCGATGATTTTCCAGAAGCGGCCAAAGTCGGGGAAATTCGGGGCGCCCTCGTACATCACCTGGGTGGCACCGTTGGCGAGTGGCCCGTACACGATGTAGGAGTGTCCTGTGATCCAGCCGACATCGGCAGTGCACCAGTAGACATCCTCGTCGCGCATGTCGAAGACGTACTTGGTGGTCGAGTAGGTGCCAGTGAGGTAGCCGCCAGAGCTGTGCAAAATACCCTTGGGTTTTCCAGTCGAGCCGGAGGTGTAGAGCACGAAGAGCGGATGTTCGGAGTCGAAGGCTTTGGCGGCGTGCTTTGCGGAAACTTTCGCGGTTTCTTCGTGCCACCAGCTATCGCGCTTCGCTTGCATGGCGACCGGATTGTTGCAGCGGTTGACCACGATGACGCTTTTCACGCCTTGGTATTTTTTGAGCGCCTCATCGACGGCAGGCTTGAGTGCGACGACCTTGCCGCGGCGCCATCCGCCATCGGCGGTGATGACCATGCTCGCACCCGAGTCTTCGAGTCGATCGACAATGGCCTCCGAGGCAAATCCACCAAAGACCACCGTGTGCACCGCGCCAATGCGGGCGCAGGCAAGCATCGAGACCACCGCTTCGGGGATCATCGGCAGATAAATGAGCACGCGATCGCCTGCTTTCACGCCGTGTTGTTCGAGCACATTGGCGAAGCGGCAAACATCGCGATGAAGCTGTGCGTAGGTGATGACGCGTTTGTCGCCGGGTTCACCTTCCCAGATGATCGCAGCCTTGTTGGCGCGCGCGCCTTTCGCGTGACGATCAACGCAATTTTCGCAGACGTTCAGTTTGCCGCCGGTGAACCACTTTGCAAAAGGCGCCTTCCAATCGAGAACCTTGTCCCATTTTTTTCGCCAATCGAGCTCCTTGGCTTCGCGCGCCCAAAATTTGGACGGTTTCTCGATCGATTCTTTGTAGAGTTTTTTGTAAGCCGCCATCGATGGGATGCGGGCTTTGGCGGAAAATTCCTTGCTGGGAAAATGGATCGTCTCCGCGGGTTGGGACTTTTCGGATTTTTTCGAGCTCATGAGGTTTGAAATGATTGGCGGTCCTGTATCCTTGTGCCGCATAGGCTAGGATCTGATGGCGCACTCGGCAAGCCGTCACAAACGCCTTGCGCCGCCTTTTTTTGCCGCATCGGCTCGGCTCGCTTGGGAGGTTTTCGCGCCAGATTCGCTCAAAAGCATTTTGATTTCGGTCGCGTTGAGAATCGCCCAGCGGCCGGGCTCGAGATCGCCGAGCCAGAGCTGTCCGATGCGCACGCGCAGCAGTTTGGTGACCTGATAGCCAAGCGTGTCGAACATCACGCGGATCTGGCGTTTGGCTCCGTGGTCGAGGACCATGCTGAGGCGGCGGGGCGAGAGTCGTTCGATCGACTTGGCCTTGAGTTTGCCTTCGGGGGTGTAAACGCCCTCGAGAAACTGGTCGAGATGGGCATTTTCGAAAGCCTGATTGGAAGTGACGAGGTATTCCTTTTCCACCGACTTGGAGGGATGCATCAGTTGCTGCGAAAGGTCGCCGTCGTTGGTGAGGATCAGCAGACCCTCTGAGTCGCGGTCGAGTCGGCCGACGTGGTGGAGGGAATGCATGGTCTGCGGCAGCAGCGCGTAAATTGTGTCGCGGCCGAGTTCGTCCTCGCGGGTGCAGACATATCCGCGAGGTTTGTTGAATGCGACGGTGACCGTTTCCTTTGGCGTGACGCGCTTGCCATCGACGCGAACATGGTCGCCGGGCCCAATGCGTGTGCCCATGTTGAGGCAAGGGTTGCCGTTCACTTCGACGCGTCCGGCCTGGATGAGTTCATCGCACTTGCGACGCGAGCCGATGGCGCAGGAAGCGAGGAATTTGTTGAGGCGTGTGCCTTCGTTCATGGCGCCGGGGGTTCAAGCGAAAAAGCGCGAAACCCGAGAGGGCTCCGCGCATTTGAGAGAAAGTGGCAGGGGTGAAATCAACCCTCGTGTTTGGTCTTTGGCAGACCGATCGGTGAGCGGCCGGATTTCCAATCGCCGCGCTCTTTGAGGAGCTTGACGCGTTCGAAGCGCTTGAGAACGGAGCGTTTGCCGCCGACCGAGGCGTTGGACTTGAGGCTGTTGTGCTTGGACATCGCGGTAAAGGAGTTAGGGATTCGCGGGGGCGGGGAGACTGGGGGGATTTCCCGCGGGTGGCAATCCGAAAAAAGGGGATTTTGGGAAAATGTCGCGACAGAAGCGATTTCTAGCGATTTCAGCCCATCAGCTTGTCGATCTGGCGGATTTGTTGCTCGCGCCAATTGGCTGAGGCGAGTGCCACTTTGAAGCCATTTTTGGCAACTTCGGCGAGTTCGTGGTGAGAAAATCCGAGGTCTTCGGCGAGCAAGAGATATTCGTCCTCGATGTGGTTGCCGAAGCTGATTGGGTCGTCGGTGCTGACCGTGCAGGTGATGCCGGCGTCGAGCAGTTGGCGAATCGGGTAGGCTTGGGCCGACGAGACCACACCAAGCTTGAGGTTGCTGATCGGGCACATGTCGAGTGCGACCCCACGCTCGCGAAGCAGTTGGATCAATGATGTGTCTTCGATCGCGCGGGTGCCGTGCTCGATGCGGGTGACGCCGAGTTCCTCGACGACGTAGCGCACAAAATCGGCCCCCATGAATTCACCGGCGTGGGCCTTGGTGAATTTTCCCGCGTCGCGGGCGCGCTGCCAGAGGCCGGGCGCCCAGTCGCCGATCGGAACATCTTCGGCGCCATGGAGGTCGATGCCGTCGAGATGGTTCCAGTTCAGCGCGTCCTCAAGGATGCCCGACATTTTTTCCGTGTAGCCATCGTGATGAATTCCGAGAAAAATCCGCACTTCGAGGCCAGAAGGCACAGCCGCGCGAATTGCATCGCATACGGCATGACCGTCGAGATTGAGAAAGTCGATGCAACCCGAAGCGAAGCTCGTTTCGATGTAGCGGACATTGCGGCTGAGCGCATCCGCGAAGACGGCTTTGGCGCAAGCGTGATAGCGATCGGGCGAGTTGAAAAAATCGGCGGCGTAACCGAGCAGTTCGGCTTCAAAATGCGCAAAGTTGCGAAAACGGAAGTCCGTCGCCCACGAGGCGGGTGGCGATGAATATTTTTCCGGATGTGTCGCCTGAAGCAAAGACCACGGCAGCGAGCCCTCGATATGAAGATGAGTCTCGGTTTTGGGGAGTGCGCGGATGAAATC
>CAYQRP010000143.1:0-3658 GCA_964419815.1 uncultured Luteolibacter sp.
CGTTTGAGGCCGGTGATGAGGTAGTCCTTGCGCAGATAGATCGCCTGTTCGGGGCAGACTTCTTCGCACATGCCGCAGTAGATGCAGCGGATCATGTCGATTTCGAATTCCTGCGGGCGTTTTTCGACTTTCGCCCATGGGTCGTCGGTGGGGATTTCGCCGGGAGTGATGCGGATCGCTTTGGGTGGGCAGATGAATTCGCAGAGTTGGCAGGACACGCAGCGTTCGCGGCCTTGCTCGTCGGTGACGAGTGCCGGTGCGCCGCGGTAGTAGTCGGGCAGATGCGAATCCCAGCGTTGTTCGGGGAACTGCATCGTCACGCCGAGGCCGGATGATTCGAGATCTTTGGCACCGATGGATTTGCCGCGCAGCGAGCGGATTGCGTGGCTGAGGGTGAGAAAGAAGCCCTTGATGAGGGCCCCGAAGTAGATCTTCTCACCGAGCTTGAGTTGAGGGCGTTGGAGTTTGACGACGGCCATGGGATTGCGTGGTGAGGATTGGAAAAAAGGGCTTAGGCGCGCAGTGGCTTGGGTTGATCTTCAGAAACTTTTGCGACCCAGATGATGGCACCGGTTACGACAGCTAGAAGGATCGCACCGGTGATGATGATCGGAGTTGAGAGTGTGGGCGCGGCGATGATCAGTGCGGCGAGGAACACATTGATGAGGGCCGCTTCGAAGAAGATCACCCAGCCGAGCTTCATGAGTTGATCGTAGCGGAAGCGCGGCACGGTCCAGCGCACGAGGATGAAGAAGAGGATGAAGGCGAGCAACTTGGTGAGGAAGCAGCCCATGTGGATGAGTCCGCCGATTTCGAAGGATCCGATGCGGAGTTGGCTGATGTGTTGATCGAGCCCGAAGCCGACCGACCAACCGCCGAGGAAGAGCGTGATGATGAGCGCCGAGCCGATCACCATCGCGGCGTATTCACCCATGAAAAACAGAGCGAACTTCATCGACGAGTATTCCGTGTGATAGCCGCCGACGAGTTCGGTTTCGCACTCGGGGAGGTCGAAGGGCATGCGGTTGGTTTCGGCAAAAATCGAAACCGTGAAGATCAGGAATGCGATGAAGGCGGGGATCCAAAACATTGCGGTTTGAAGGTCGGGCAGGCCGATTTTTCCGTCCTTCCAGAATGGCAGGAGGAGCCAGCCGTTGTCGGCTTGGTGCTGGACGATTTTTGAGAGATTCAAATCACCGAAGTAGAGCAGGACCGGGATGATCGAGAGGCCGAGCGAAATTTCGTAGGAGATCATCTGGGCGGTCGAGCGCACGCCGCCGATGAAGGGGAATTTCGAATTCGACGACCATCCGGCGAGCGTGATGCCGTAGACCGTGAGTGAGGAGACTGCGAAAACAAACAGCGGGCCGGCATCGATGTCGGCGATCACGAGTTTTTCCGTGTGACCGAGAATCGAGATCGGCGAACCGAAGGGCACGACGCAAACGGTGATGAGTGCAGGGATGACGGTGAGCGCTGGGGCGAGCCAGTAGAATGCCTTGCGCACATGGGCGGGCGTGAAGTCTTCCTTGAGGAAAAGTTTCAGTCCGTCGGCCATCGGTTGGACGAGACCGAACATGTGGAAGTCTTTTTTGAATCCGAGCAGCGAGAGCGGAATGCCGACGCGGTTCGGTCCGACGCGGTCCTGGATGATCGCGGAAAAGCGGCGTTCGAAATACACCGAGAGCGGCACCAGCGGCAGCACCACGATGAAGGTGAGCGTGACGATCTTGGTGAGGATGATCGCGAGTTGAATGAGAATGTCCGGCATGGTGTGTGGTGCGAGATTAGCCGTTGATTTGGCCCGCCGCCTTGCGGGCGCGTTCGTTTTCTAAGAGCGGAATTT
Organism: uncultured Luteolibacter sp.; assembly: GCA_964419815.1. Lineage (GTDB taxonomy): Bacteria > Verrucomicrobiota > Verrucomicrobiia > Verrucomicrobiales > Akkermansiaceae > Luteolibacter. The sequence continues at coordinate 1,847 of CAYQRP010000143.1, forward strand.
TGTGGCCGGTCTCGGTGATTTGAGTCCCTTGATGGCCGATTTTGGAGAGGGTGAGATTTTGGAAGGCGGGGATGTTTTCCGCGATCGCCTTGAACACATCTTCGATATGATGGATCTCGTGTTTGTCGCCCGTGATGGCGCAGATCAGGTCGCGGATGGCTTCCCAATCGTCGCGTGCTTGCCCGACCGGTTCGACCGCGCGGTTGAGGCGTTGGAGGCGGCCCGAGAGGTTCACCATCGATCCGCGTTTTTCGGCGAATGCAGCGGTAGGCAGCACGTAATGCGCGAGTGATGCGGTCGGGTTGGCGAGTGTGTGCAGTTGAACGAGAAGACCGAGCTTCGAAAGGTCGTCGCTGTTGAATCCAGCGTCGCTGACAAGGTCTTCGCCGAGCACGATGAGGGCCTTGATGTCGCCTGAGCGGACGGCGCTGCGGATCGAATCGAGCTTCGAGCTTGGGCCGTCGTTTTCCCAAACGAGTTTTGCTCCGGTGGTGTTCGGGTTGCGATCGGCGGCGATGAGCAGGTGGTCGGCCTCACCGTATCGTGGGACGATCGAGAGGTTTTGTGTGCCGATGTTTTCCGCGAGCGCGCGGACGAGGAAAAGCTCCTCATTGGTCATGCGGCCGGAAGCAATGATGCCGATTTGGTCAGGTGCGAAATTTTTGATCGCGGATGCGGCACCTGCGAGTGCGACGTTCCATGTGGTCGGCTCGTGAAGGCCTTTGGCATTTTTGGCGAGCGGTTGGGAGAGGCGGTTTTCGCCGTCGATGTAATGGAAATTGAGGCGATGCGAATCCGGCATCCAGCAGGAATTCACCTCGTCGTTTTGGCGCGGGGTGATGCGGTGGATTTTGTTGCCGCGGGTCCAGATGGTGATGTTGGTGCCAGTGCCGCAGTTGACATCGATGCTCGGCGTTTCTTTGAGGAACCACACGCGCATTTGGAAACGGAAATCATTCGATGTGAGCGCGCCGACCGGGCAGATATCGGCGGTGTTGAGCGAGTAATTCGAATCGAGCAGGCGGCCGGGGTGGACGGTGAGGGTCGTGTGGGTGCCGCGTTGGGTGAAACCGAGGACCGGATCGCCGGCGACCTCGTCCATGAAGCGGATGCAGCGGCTGCACATGATGCAACGCTCGTCATCGAGGCGGATGCGCGGGCCGATATCGACATTTTTCGGCTTTTTCACCTTCATGTCGATGAAGCGCGAAACGCCGCGGCCGTGGCCGACCGAGTGTTCCTGGAGTCGGCATTCGCCGGCTTGGTCGCAGATCGGGCAGTCGAGCGGGTGATTGATCAGGAGAAATTCCATCACGCCTTCTCGGCATTTTTCCACCAGTTCGCCGGAGGTGCGGATGCCCATGTTTTCGGCGACCGTGTTGGCGCAGGCGATCACCGGGCGCGGCATCCAGCCGATCGGCTCGTAGCCGTTTTCATCGCGCTGAGGCTCTTGGCCGGGCGCAGGGCGCGGTGGCATGCCGGTTTGCACAAGGCACATGCGGCAGTTGCCGGGTGCGGTGAGTTTCGGGTGATAGCAGTAATGGGGCACGATGCTGCCGACGCTGCGGCATGCCTCAATGATCCGTGTGCCTTTGGGAAACTGGCGCCAAACGCCGTCGATCTGTACATTGACCATGCCTTTTTCGGCAGCAAGGTCCTTTGGCAATTTCAGTTCCGCAGTCGCAGAGGGTGTGTCGCTCATGGCATCGAAGTTAAACCGGGCGCGGTATGCCAAATCGCCCGGCCCGCACGCGCGGGACTATGTCGGGCCGATCCCTGCCGGGCAAGCGTGCTTTCGGAAAAAATGCAGGG
>CAYQRP010000144.1:0-3591 GCA_964419815.1 uncultured Luteolibacter sp.
GTTTCCTGCGCGGTGATGAGTCGGCAGAAGGTCGACTTGCCCGCGCCGTTCGGGCCGACGATCGCAAATTTTTCGCCCTTGTTGATTTCGAAATCAAAGCCGTCGAAGATGCGTCGCGCGCCGTAGTGCTTCGAGGCCTTGTCGAGTTTGGCCACCATGTGGCCGGAGTTGGGCGGCGGCGGAAATTTGAAATTCATCACCGCGTCGTCCTGCTCGGGTGCGGGGATCCGCTCGATTTTTGCGAGCATCTTGATGCGCGATTGCACGAGTGTTGCCTTGTTGGCGGATGCGCGGAAGCGATCGATGAATCGCTGGATCTCGGCGATTTCGCGTTGCTGGGATTCGTATTGCTTGCGGTGGGTTTCCTTGCGGATCACCGACTCGCGTTCGAAGTAGGAAAAATTTCCCGCGTATTCTTCAGCCCGGCCGTGGGCGAAGGCGATGGTGCGCGTGCAAAGCGTGTCGAGTAGCCCGCGGTCGTGGGAAATGAGCAGGATCGCGCCGGGGTAGTTGACGAGGTATTGCTCGACCCAGACTTGCGTGTCGATGTCGAGGTGGTTGGTGGGCTCGTCGAGCAAGAGGACTTCGGGCTCTTGAAGAAACAGCTTGGCCATCGCGATGCGCATTTGCCAGCCGCCGGAAAACTCGGAGCAGTCGCGCGCAAAATCCGACTCCTTGAAACCAAGACCCTTGAGCACCGACTCAATGCGCGGCTTCATGCGAGCCGGATCGGTGGCATCGAGTTGCAACTCGAGCGTACCGATTTCCTCCAGCGCCTCGGCATAGGGCGAGGAACGCGGATCAAGTTTTTCGAGCTCGTTTGAAAGACGATCGATCCTGTCGCGCAGTTCGAGCGTTTCGCCGAAGGCGGATTCCGTTTCCTGCCACAGCGTGCGGCCGCGCACGTGGATGCCTTCCTGCGGCAAGTAGCCGTAGCGCGTGCCTTTGGGTGAATGAATCGCTCCGGAGCTCGGGCGGATGATCCCTGCGATGCATTTCATCAGCGTCGATTTGCCAGCGCCGTTGTGGCCGGCAAAGGCAATGCGCTCGCGGGCCTGCACGGAAAAGGACAGGTCGTTGAACAACACGCGGGCACCAAACTCCACGCGCAATGACTGGACGGAAATCATCGGGCGGTGCAGATGGCACGGAACGCAGCCAGCGTCAACTCCGATGAAAATACTGAATTTGCCGCTGCAAACATAACGAAAAAAATCGTCACGAAATTTTCCGTGACGAGCGCGGTCGGGCGGTTTATCTCCCGAGCATGCCGCCGCGCGCCACGGGCAAGTTTGCTGCCGAATTTCTCGCGACCTTCATCATGGTCTTTGCGGGTACGGGTGCGATTGTGATTGATCAGGCGCATGGCGGTGTGATCGGGCATGTTGGGGTGGCGCTGACCTTTGGTTTGGTGGTGATGGCGATGATTCAAGCCTTTGGCGACATCAGTGGCGCGCACATGAATCCTGCGGTGACATTGGCCTTTGCCGTGGCCGGGCGCTTTCCTTGGTCAAGGGTTGTGGGATACATCTTCGCGCAGTTGGGTGGGGCTTTTGCGGCGAGTGGCTTGCTGAAATTTTTGTTTCCCGCGTCGTCCACGCTCGGCGCGACGCTACCGGCGGGATCGGTGGGTCAGTCTTTTGTGCTGGAGATCGTGTTGACCGCGATTTTGATGCTGACGATTTTGAGTGTGTCGACGGGGGCGCGGGAAAAGGGAATCACGGCAGCGATTGCGATTGGCGGCGTGGTTGGCTTGGAGGCGATGTTCGCGGGTCCGGTCAGTGGCGCGTCGATGAACCCCGCGCGATCGTTGGCACCGGCGGTGCTGAGTGCAAATTTCCAGCATCTGTGGCTCTATCCAACAGCAACGGTGCTTGGTGCTTTGCTGGCGCTGCCACTGTGCAGGTTAGTCCATGGCCGATTAGGACGGTGAGACCTTCGCGCCGCACAGCTGGGGTGCGCGCACGACCTGATCTTCATCAAGCGGAGCGCATCCGCACTTTTGCAAAAAGGCCTCCACTTCCGTCAGCATCCGTTCGCAATGTTTGTTCCATTTGATCGAGCCTTGAAGGATCAGCGAGCTTTCGCGCAGACCGGTAAAATGGATTTTTTCCACACCGGCATCGCGCAGTTCGCTGATCTCTGCCCGCAGTCTTTCGAAAAATGCGAGTTCGAATCCATTGCCCGCTTCCTTGGCCGAATCGACGAGTGAGAGCGTGAGCGGTGGTGCGAGCGGTTTGAGTTCATCGGCAATTTTCACGCAGCCGATTTTCATCAGCATCTTGCGCACGCGTTCATAGAGATCGTTGAGCGTGAGCAGGCGCAGCGTGCATTTGGTTTCGAGATATTTCACCACGCCGCTGTGGATGTCGTGAACGAAAGGGAAATCCTCCTGATCGGCCGCGCGGGCCGCACGCCGCAAGGCTTCCTCCAAGCAGGAGGTGTCGTAGTCGAAAACCTGATGGCGGCCGATCTGCAGGGCGGGGCGGTTGGCGATGAAGGCGATCACGGCAGAAAAATTGGTTTCAGTCTTTGAAAAGTCGGCGTTGGAAAGGATCGCGTGCGGCGCGGCGCGAGAGCGATTGGATTTCTTGGATGAACTCGTTCACATCGTTGAACTGGCGGTACACCGAAACGTAGCGGACATAAGCGACCGGATCGATTTGATGGAGCTTGTCCATGACCTTGGCGCCGATGTTGGCCGAGGGAACCTCGCTGGTGTGATCTTTGTGGAGGTCGGTGAGGATTTCTTCCACCGCGCGGTCGAGGCGGTCCATCGGTACCGGGCGTTTTTCGCAGGCCTTGATCAGACCGCTCATGAGTTTTTCGCGGTTGAGGGCCTCGCGCGTGCCGTCCTTTTTCACGACGCGCAACTCGGTGCGCTCGATCTGTTCGTAGGTCGTGTAGCGGTAGCCGCATTGCAGGCATTCGCGGCGGCGGCGAATCGTGGTGCCGTCCTTCGATGATCGGGAATCGAGCACCTTGTCTTTTTGGGACGCACATTGGACGCAACGCATGCAGCCACGATCTTGATCTCCCATATGGTAGGGTCAATCCAAAAACTACGGCATATTTAGTAGTTGATGCTGAATGATCCACATTTCTTAAATAAATTTTTTATCCCGCAGTGCCCTCTATGAGGCGGCGGTCCATGCTCGGCATGGCGCGTCGGTGAAATTTTGAATGCGGCCATGCCGGATCAAAGTCCGGCGTTTTTGGTCCATGCTTCGAATTCCTGCGGGATCGGCGATTCAAAGGAAAGCCGCTGGCGGCTGAGCGGATGCTCGAAGGAAAGTTTCCACGCATGAAGCATCAGGCGATCGGGCAGCACCGCGTTTCTACTAGGTTTGCCGTAGATCGGATCGCCGACCAGAGGCGTGCCCTTGTGGTGAAGGTGCACGCGGATCTGGTGGGTGCGACCGGTGTGCAGGTGGCAGAGCACGAGAGCGGTGCGGGTGGCGGCATCGGTGGTGAGAATTTCGTAATCGGTGATCGCTGTCTTGCCGCCAGGCGGATTGACCACCGCCATTTTCTGACGGTTCACCGGGTGGCGGCCGATGTGGGTGAAGATCGTGTCCTTGGCGGGTGCGG
>CAYQRP010000145.1:0-3573 GCA_964419815.1 uncultured Luteolibacter sp.
TGGATGAAGTAGTTGTAGCCGTTGGTGAAAAAGCCGAGGTTGCGATTGACGCGGATGAGTTTGCGGAAGTTCTGCGTCAGGTCGTCGAGGCGTGATTTCAAACGCGCGCGGAAGCGTCCTTCGCGGTGGGCAACCGCGATCGATTCGGAATTTTCGCGCACATGGATCAATTCGGCGCGGAAGTTGGCCTCCATGTCGAGCTGGTTGTAATTGAGCCGGATGAGCGGCTTGCCGAGCCAGACCGTAAGCATCGATCCGCAAACCGCGTAGCCGACGGCGACCGCAAAAAGCTGCGGGCTGATGCTCCAAAGCACTCCCGAGAACGAGATGGCCGTGAGTGTGCCGTTGATGATGAGCAGCATGAACGAGAGCGTGGTCGTCGTGAATGCCTTCACATCCTCGGTGATGCGCTGGTCGGGGTTGGCCACGCCCGTGGCCGAATCGAGCCGGTGATAGGCGCGCTCGCTCATGTAAGTTTCGGTGAGCCGCCATGTCAGCTGACGCCGCCACAGAATGCCCAATCGTTCTTCGGTGAAGCGAAACAGCGCCGCCACCACCGTCGATGCGACAAAAACCATTGCATAAAGCAAAGCCTGCGCGCGGAAGACCCCAACATTGCGGTTTTCGATCGCCGACATGAAATCACGCCCGACATAGCTGTTCAGCACATTGAGGCCGTTCATCCCGATCATCATGGCCAAGAGCGTCACCGCAAAAACCATCGCCCGCGACCCCTCCTCCGACTTCGCAAGCAAGTGAAGCGCACCGGAAAAACGTTTCCAGGTCAGGCGGATCATTTGTTTGCGTTCGTTTGACATCCTCGCTTGCCGTACATCCATCCACCCGCAGCGCTCTGTGATCAAGCCGATTGATTTTCCAAGCGAATGAATTTGCGGCAAATTTTTCCCGATTTGGGTTTTTTCGTCAAATTTTGACGAAAGGCAATGCATTCGCCGCTTGTGCCGTGCGTGCACCCCATCGCATGGTCACTGCATGGAGAGCCACGAGTGGAACCTCAATGACGCGGACGGCAAGCGTTACTACCGCGGCAATTACATGAGCGGCCGCTGGACAATTCTGACCACGCAACAAAAGCGCAATCCCACATGGGAGAGACTCGAGAATCCGCCGATGGAAGTCTGGGCCGAGCTGCGTGACATCGTTTGGAAAAAGTACCAGCGCAAGCGTTGCCCGTGGGAGCGCGTGGCCGAGCTCGATCGGATTCTGGGCGTCGAAAATCCCGAGCCCTGATCCGCTCGCTCAGTCCTTGCCTTTTTTCTCAAGCGACTCGTCGAGGTGCTTGAGAAAATCCTCGGTCTTCGGATATTCCGATGCAAAGAAGCGATCGAACTCCTTGCCCTCAGGATTCAGCAAGATCACCGTGGGAAATCCCTCGATTTTGTATTTCTCTGCGAGCGGTTTGTTTTTATCCGCGAGTGACTTGTCGGCCTTTGGGAAATCAAGCTCGACGAGGATGAAATTTTTCGACGCCGCTTGGACGAATTCTTTTTTTGAAAAGACATTCTTGCGCATCGCGATGCAGGGCGGGCACCAGTCGGATCCGGTGAATTCCACCAGCACGCTCTTCTTGGCCGCCTTGGCCTCAGCCAGCGCCTTGTCGAGGTCGGTCGACCAGCCTTCGAGCGTGTTGGCAAAGGCGGGGGCGGCCAACGAAGCGAGACCGACAGTGAGGGTGGCAAGCCAGGTGACTGCTTTCATGCATGATCAACGCCACCTTGGCGGAAATTTGTCTTAATGATTCGCGTCGGGCGAAGAATCGCGTTCAATCCCACCATGGATCCCGCGCCACGCCTTATCATCGCCACCCGCAATGCCCACAAAACCGCCGAGATCCGCGCGATGATTGGCGACCGCTTCGAGGTGCTTGATGTCACCTCATTTCCCGAATGCCCTGAAATCGAGGAAACCGGCACGACCTTTCTCGAAAACGCGCGGCTCAAGGCCGAGGGGATCAGCCGCGTGATCGACGGCTGGGTGCTCTCGGACGACTCGGGCCTCGAGGTCGATGCGCTGGGTGGCGCGCCGGGTGTGTGGTCATCGAGCTTCGGCGGCGAGGAGGGCAATCATGCGATGAACAACGCGCGCTTGCTGCGCGAAATGTCAGGCAAGGCCGACCGCCGCGCGCGTTTTCGCTGCACCATGGTGCTCGCGCGAGGCGGCAAGGAAATCGCGAACTTCAGCGGCACGGTCGAGGGCACGATCATCGACGATGCGCGCGGCGCGATGGGCTTTGGCTATGATCCCTTGTTTGTGCCCGAGGGCCACGCAGCGACCTTTGCCGAGCTTGGCGATGAGATAAAAAATTCGCTGAGTCACCGTAGCCGCGCGCTGACGCAAGCAGTGGAATTTCTTTCGCGTCAACCGCTCCGGTGATTTACACGCCGCGTGATTTTTGCCTACGCTTGCCTTCAATGAAACGCCTGCTGCACGGGATTTTTATCGCCGTATTTCTCATGACGGCGCTGGCGTCGTGCTCGAGTCAGGTCAAGGCGCGCAAACCGGTGAGCTATCGCTTTGAGCACGGCCGCACCGCAATGTTGAAAGACGGCGTCGCTTATGCACCGCGCAATGCGCCGCGGGCAGTGCAGAGAGCAATCGCTGCAGGCAATCGCTTGCAGGGCAAACCCTACAAGTGGGGCGGCGGTCATGCCCGCCATGATGACAGCGGCTACGACTGCTCCGGCACGGTTTCGTATGTGCTGCGCGAGGCCGGTCTACTGAAAGGCTCGTTGCACTCGAAAGGATTTTTCAAGTACGGCAAAAAGGGTGAAGGCCGATGGATCACCCTCTACATTCGCAACGGCCATGTTTTCATGACGATTGCCGGATTGCGCCTCGACACCGGTGGGCGTGGCACTTCCGAAGGTCCACTCTGGAAACCCGAGACCCGCCAAGGCAGAGGTCACTTCATGCGTCACCCGCGCGGGTATTGAGAGCGCATCTCTCCAAGCCCGCGCGAATGCCAGCGGCTTTGTGCAGAGTTTCTTCGTATTCCTTTTCCGGATCCGAATCCGCGACGATGCCTGCGCCGACATGATAACTCAGGCGCTCCTTGTTTCGCACCAGCGTGCGGATGGCGATGTTGAAGGAGCTTTCGCCATTGAAGCCGAGCCAGCCGACCGCGCCGCAGTAAATTCCGCGGGGAAAATTTTCGAGTTCACGGATGATTTCCATCGCGCGTTTTTTTGGTGCGCCGGTGATGCTGCCGCCGGGGAAACAGGCGGCGAGTGCGTCAATCGCATCGATCTCGGCACGCAGTGTGCCGCGCACAGTGGAAACGAGATGGTGAACTTGCGCCAGCGTTTCGAGTTGCAGCATTTCGCTGACCTCGACGCTGCCGAATTCACAGACTTGGCCGAGGTCGTTGCGCAGCAGGTCGGTGATCATCACCAGCTCGGCAATTTCCTTGGCGGAAGTTTGGAGCTCGTAAGCCGAGCGACGATCCTCATCCGGATCATGAAAACGTGGGCGTGTGCCCTTGATCGGTTTCGTTTCGATGCCGCGACCGGAGATTTTCAAAAAAGTCTCGGGCGACGAGCTGAGGATTTCGTG
>CAYQRP010000146.1:0-3547 GCA_964419815.1 uncultured Luteolibacter sp.
ATGGAGACCGCTTCGAGATTCCACAAGGATGGTAAAATCAGTTGGTATCGATCCAAGGTCGATCCGGCTTTGATGAAGGAGCTGATGCGGTGCAGCGACTGGCAAGGATTGCGTCAGGCCTTGGGGCACTTGGGGCTGTATGCGTTGACCGGCACTTTGGCGTATCTCGCCTATCGCAACATTCATGTTGGGAACTGGCATTGGTCGGCGCCTGTCTTGTGCGTCTGCTTGTTTCTACACGGCACGGTCGGCAGTTTTTTGGGCGGCACCGCCTGTCATGAAATGTCGCACAAGACGCCGTTCAAAAACAAAAAGCTCAACGAGTTTTTTCTGAAGGTCTTCGCGTTTCTCGGCTACTGGGATCACATCTGGTTTCGCCCAAGCCACATCAAGCATCATCAGGTCACCGTGCACGACGATTACGATGGCGAGGTGGTCTTGCCCACGCGTTTTACTTTCAAGGACTGGCAGTTCTGGCTCGGCATGTTTGCCTGGAACCCGCTCCACAGCTGGAACGTTTATAAAACATGGTTCAACCGAGCCGTCGGCCGACTCGACAATGACTGGTATGAACACGTGTTGCCCGAATCCAATGCCGATCTTCGTCGCGAGCACCGCAACTGGGCCCGATCCGTTCTCATCGGACACGCGCTTCTCGCGCTTGCGTTCATTCTGAGCGGTCACTGGTTCTTGATCGTGCTCGTCACGCTCGGTTCGCACTATTGCAGCTGGCTCACTTTCCTTTGCGGCAGCCCTCAACACTATGGCCTCTCGCCGAATGTGCCCGATCATCGGCTTTGCACCCGTACCTACACTTGCAGTTGGTTGCCAGGATTCCTCTATTGGAACATGCAGTACCATATCGAGCATCACATGTTTCCGGCCGTGCCGTTTTACAATTTGCCCAAACTGCATCGCGCCATCAAACACGATCTGCCGCCCACGCCCCACGGTTTGCGCGCCACGTGGAGGGAAATGCTTGCGATCCATAAACGCATGCAGACCGAGCCGAACTACTGCTACGTGCCGCCCTTGCCGGGGGCTGCTGGCGAACGCACGGGCGACGACATCCTTGAACGCGAAGCCGCGCTCACCGCGTCCTGATTCGCTTCGCAAACTTTTGCGTAAGAGGAACGCTCTTTGGAAATTACCAGCGGATGGCAGCTGCGGCCCAGGTGAGGCCTGCACCGAAAACCACCAGCACGATGCGGTCGCCGCGATGGAAGGCGCCCTTGCGGTTGGCTTCGTCGAGCGCGATGGCGACGGCGGCGGCAGAGGTGTTGCCGTACTTGTCGAGGTTCACGAAGACGCGTTCGTTGGGTACCGCGAGGCGGTCGGCAATCGCGTCGATGATGCGGAGGTTGGCCTGATGCGGGATGACGCAGGCGATTTCCTCCGGCTTCCATCCGGCGCGTTCGATGACTTTTTCTGCAGCCTCTTTCATGCGGGTGACCGCGTGTTTGAAGACCTCCTTGCCCAGCATGCTGAGGGTTGCGAGGTTTTCGTGAACGTTGGCGGCGGTGATCGGGCAGGCGCTGCCGCCGCCAGGGATTTCTAGCAGGTGGGTAAGGTTGCCGTCGGTGCCCATTTCGGTCGCGACGATTGCGCCTTCGCCAGGTTGCGAGCGGCGCAGCACGGCGGCTCCCGCACCATCACCGAAGAGCACGCAGGTCGCGCGATCCTGCCAATTGGTCACGGTTGAAAGTTTTTCCGCGCCAATGATCAGCGCATTTTGAAATGCGCCGTCGGAGATCAGGCGCTTGGCGATTTTCATCGCGTAGAGAAATCCCGAGCAGGCGGCCGAGATGTCGAAGGCGACCGCGCGAGTTGCGCCGATCTGTTGTTGCACATGGCACGCGGTGGCCGGCGTTGGTGTGTCGGGCGTGATGGTGGCGACAATGATCAACTCGATTTCGTTGGCCTGCATCTTCGCTTGCTCGAGCGCGCGCCGCGCCGCGTGGCTTGCCATGTGCGATGTGTGTTCGCCTTCGGCGGCGATGTGACGCTCGCGAATGCCGGTGCGGGTGACAATCCACTCGTCGCTGGTTTCCACCATCGAGGCGAGTTGTTCGTTGGTGAGAACCCGTTCGGGCACGTAACTCCCGGTGCCCGCGATGCACACATCGGCTTCGGAATGCGAATCACTCATGCGGCGTGAGATTGGAACCAGCCGCGTGCGCTCACAAGCGCGAATTTTTTTCGGCATTCACGCGGCAAGCTTTGCAGGTGTCGCTTGCGATCACTCGACGCTGACCTCGGTAGTCGCGAGGTGCGCCATCGCTTCCTCGATGCGGGCGTTGACCTTGACCGCGACGGTTTCCATCGCGACGCGAACGGCATTGCGGATCGCGAGGGCGGAAGATGAGCCGTGGGCAATGATGACCACGCCGTTCACGCCGAGCAGCGGACTGCCGCCGTAAGTTTCGTAGTTGCCCTTTTCCTTGAGCGCCTTGAAGGCACCTTTGGCGAGCATCGCGCCGCAAAGCCGCAGCGGGTTGCCCTTGATCTCGGCTTTGAGCCATTTGGAAACCGCCTTGGCGGTGGCCTCGACGGTTTTGAGCATCACGTTGCCGACAAAACCGTCGCAGAGCACGACGTCGAGTTCGGTTTCGAACAGGTCGCGCCCTTCGACATTGCCGACAAATTCGATGCCGGGAGTTTCCTTGAGAAGCTTGAAAGTTTCTTTGGTGAAAGTGGTTCCCTTTTCGTCTTCCTCGCCATTCGACATGAGGCCGACTTTTGGATTTTTCACGCCAAGCACGTTGCGTGCGTAAGCCGTGCCCATCACTGCGTAGGCGACCAGATGTTCAGGCTTTGCTTCGGGATTGGCGCCGGCGTCAAGGATGTGGCAAAGGCCGTGCTCGTTTGGAATTGCAGTGGCAATGCCCGCGCGATCCACGCCGGGCAGCGTGCGCAGCTTCAAGGTTGCCGAGGCTACGGCAGCACCGGTGTTGCCGGCGGAAACAAACGCGTCGGCGCGGCCTTCCTTCACCATTTCCATGGCGATGTTGATCGACGATTGCTTTTTGCGTCGCACCGATTTGGCACCCGGTTCCGACATGCCGATCACTTCCTCCGCATGCACGATGCTCACTCTTCCATTTCCAAGATCGAGTCCTTGTCTCGCGCATTCGATCTTCAGTTGGCTCTCGTCGCCGACGAGATAAAGGTGCTGAAGCTTCGGGTAGTATCTCAACGCATCGATCGCACCGCCGATGTTCACGGCGGGCGCATGATCCCCGCCCATGGCGTCTAAGGCGACTTTCATTTGGTCAGGAAATGGGTGATGCGGTGGAAAATCCGGTTGCCTGAAATGGTCGCGGCGTGCGGCGCATGAATGGTTTTGCGCGCGACACTTCGTCCGGATGATGGTTTGTCAGGCCTCAGAGAGCCTCGACATCGAGCACCTGGCGGTCGCGATAATATCCGCATGACGGGCAGGCAATGTGCGATGGCACCTTGCTGCCGCATTCGGGGCAATTCTTAAAGATGGGTGCACGCCAGCGCTTGGCGCCACGGCGCATTTTCTGACGGCTTTTGGATTGGC
>CAYQRP010000147.1:0-3521 GCA_964419815.1 uncultured Luteolibacter sp.
GCCTTTCAAAGAAAGGCCCGCTTTTTTGTTGGTTTCAAAGCGTTTCGCAATCACCCTCGGCAAACACGCGCACCCTCAATTCGTGGTTGGCGCCGCGGGCTTTGAAAGCCAGCCATATGGCGGCAATCGACCACACGAGAAGCCAAAATTGGAAAGCCGCCGATATGGATTGCAATGGCAGTTTCTCCACATCGTTGATGCTGAGTAGCGACATTGGCGCGGAGACAGGAAGACTCAGCGGCGACATGCTCGTAATCCATGAGCTGACATGAAGAAATTTGTCACTGATGGTTGCCATGACTGATCCGGCCATGATCGGAATCACGCCGATAAAAATCACCGCCAAACCCAATGCGCGCCCACCTTTCCATTGGAGCAGTGTTTGAAATCCAAGGCCGGTGGCGAGCATCACGATGGTGTAAATGCCGAGCATTTCCATTCCCACGCGATGACCGGGGTACCAGCGTGATTCAATCAGTTCGCAGGTGAAGACATGCCAGCCGAGTGCGGCAAGAATCGACATGATCGCGACAAACATGGTGGCCGGTGCGGCATCGCCCAGCATGGAAATTTTTTGCTGATCATGCTTGCGCGCTTTTCTCCATCCGCGCGTCTGGCGATCGAGATTCGGCGTAATGATCAAGGCCAAGATAAAGATCAGCGACAACGAAAACATCCCGTAAACTGCGATCATCGCGAGAGCCTCGCCATGAGTTGGGGCCCAATCGGCTTTCAGTGGAATGAAGCGCTCGAATCCGCGCGAGGGGAAAAGTTCGCCGGTTTCGATGAGGGGCAGCGCATTGCCAAGCAGCAGCACCTGCACCCAAGCAAAGAATCCGAGCGCCCATGCCTTATTGAGCAGGTGGGCTTCGTGTCGTTGCCACTTGCGGCAAAGCATGGTTGCGAAAACAAGGATGAGGCCACCTTGCGAAAATGCGGTGAATACCGCTTCGGGAAAATCGAGATCGAAGAATTTGACGGTGGGAAAGAGTTGCTGACCGGCCTTGAGCGCCGCAGCTGCGGCATTTGGCAAGAGGCCGGGAAGGCTTTCTTGAAATACCGGCGTGATCGTCAGGTACTTGAAGAAAACCAGACCGAACTTCGCCATTTGCGGCACAATCGTGTAGAGTGAAAACACAAGGCCGATCGAAATGAGAAACGCCCATCGCCGGTTGCGCACGACCGTGCCGGTGACGAGACCGGTGAAGTGATAGGTAAGCGTGGTAGTGAAAAAAATCAGATAAAGCGGCAGCCAAACCCTGCATTCAATTTCACCGACCCACAATGCCCATGCAGTGAACGGAAGGGTGCAGAGAAACATCGCGTATTCACGAATCGGCAGACCAAAAAGATAACCCAAAACTTTGGAAAGCGGCGTCATCGGAATAAGCCGCTGATAATCGATGACCCCTTCATCGCGCTCTGTGATCATGCCCCCGGATGCCTGCGCGGTACCGAGAACGAATAGAATCAAGGCCTGAAACACGAACAGCGGGATGATGGCGTTGCGCGCGGCGCTGACTGGATCTGTGTTCGATCTGATTCCGATCGATTGCACCAACCCACTGATGAAGGCCGCAATCAGAAGGGTGATCAGCAATGCAATGCCAAGTCCGCGAAGACGAAGACGAGAACGGCAGTAGCGCAGAAAAATCGGATTTTCCCAGATCCGCCACGGGGTATGGCGCGTGAATTCCGGGGTGTGGTTCATTGCATTCATGACTGACGGTTGATTTCGGCGACTTCCACCAGCAGGTCTTCAAGGGACGAGCGTTTTTCTTCAAACGATCTGATGCGGAATCCTTGAGCAACCAGACCGGAGACCAAGGATGCTTGCGCGTGATCGTCGCCATCAAAATGAAAGCCAATGCCTTTGGCATCCACGCGCATTTCGCGCACGCCGACTTGCGCGGTCAGCCACGCCGCCGCCGATTGCGGATCATCGACAAAACGGGCGTGAATCGTACGGTTGGTATTGCCGAGTTGGCGGCGCACCTCATCGACACTGCCCGAGGCCAGCAATTGGCCGCGATTCATCACGCAGAGCGAGCTGCACATTTCGGCGAGCTCACCGAGAATGTGGGAACTGACAATCACCGTGGCTCCATCATTTGCAATTTTTCGAAGCGCGATACGCAGGTCGCGACGGGCGAGGGGATCAAGGCCGCTGGCAGGCTCATCGAGGATCAGCACGCGCGGCCGATGCAGCATGGTTTTGGCAAGCACCACCCGTTGGGTTTGGCCGCGCGAAAGCTCGCCGCACCATTGGTTGCGCTGAGCTTCCAAGTCGACCTCCCGAAGGCACTCGGCGACGCGATCACGACGCCTTGCCCGATTTCCAATGCCGTAAGCTGCGGCGTGAAAGTCGAGAAACTCCCACACCTTCAGATCGGACGGCACCGGCGCGAGATCCGGCATGTAACCCACGACTCGCCGCGCGCCTTCGATGTCATCGATGATATCAATGCCATCAAGCCACACCTCGCCATAGGTCGGCTCCATCAGCGTCGCAAGCACACGAAAAGTGCTGGTTTTTCCAGCACCATTTGGCCCTACAAGGCCAAATACCTCACCGGTGGGAACCGACAAGGACAGGTCATTCACCGCAACAAAATCGCCGTAATCCACGCGCAGCGAGCGGATGTCGATGGCAGGTGGTGATGAATTCATGGCTTGGAAAATCGGCGATCAGAAATCATCCAGCGGATCCCAATCGGCAGGCAACTTGAGACCGATCGCTTCGAGATCCTTGGAGGCTTCATCGCGGCGGCGTTGTTGCTCCGCCTCATATGCTGCTTTTTGATCTGGTCTCAGCACGGCAAGCATCGCCTCCTGCGAATCGCCCGCCGAAGAAAGCGCCTGGCCGCCGGCTCCTTCGATGCGCAAGGCAGGATCATAGTCTTTCGAGCTTCTTGCCATGATCCCAAAAACCTTGTCGGTTTGTTCCGCATCGAGACCGACGATGTTGTTGAGTCGCTCGACTTTCATGTCGGCAAATTGCTGAACGCGTTGAGCCTTCTCGTTGATGCGTTCGGCCTTGAAGTTCGCTAGGTCCTTGCCGCTCAGCATGTTTTCCATGAAGCGATCGAGACCTTCATCGGGCCGCGCATCGCGGGATGCGCGCATCAGGTCCTCGATGCGGGTGCCTTCCTGCGTGACCAATGCCGTCCACGCCTTGGCATCGTCCTCGGCCTTCTGACGAAACCATTGTTTGAGAGACTCCTGCTGCGCGGCGTTGAGGTTGTACTTGCGCGCCATTTCTCCGACGCGACTGTCGATCGTTCGCTGTCCATTGCGCACGCGCATGCGATCAAAGAGCGGCGCAAGATCGCGCAAGAGCGGCTGGCTCGCGCGAAAGATGTCATCGGGGCTCACCGGTCGACCATCGCGGATGTTCTGGCCGAGATCGCGCAAACGATCGCTGACCGTTTGGGTCGGACGTCGTCTGGATTCGGGCACGCTTTCCTCGAGGGCTGCGATACGAAGCTTCGCGCGCTTGAGATCGTTCTCAAGCCTCTGCG
>CAYQRP010000148.1:0-3439 GCA_964419815.1 uncultured Luteolibacter sp.
CTGGATTGGGCGCCGGCGGATGTGCCGATCTTGGCCCAGATCGAAGCTCTTTGGGGTGGCGACTTTGATTGACGCCATGGCTGTGGGCGCTAGGGTTACGGGGTTGATTAGCGATCTCATGCCTGCCCCTCGTCTGTTTTCGTGCTTCGTATTTTTTGCTTCGGTTTTGCCTTTGGTTGCCGAAGCGCGTGCGGATGGAAATCTGGTTGACTTGAAAAAGGCCGCGTTTCGGGTGGATCAGCAAATTGCGGCGTTTTATCGCAGCAAAAACCTTCAGGTCCCTGGGGTGACGGACGATGCGACATTTTTGCGTCGGGCGTTTTTGGTGGCGGTGGGCCGGATACCGACAGCCGAGGAGGCGTTGGATTTCATCGAGATTGACGATCCGTCAAAACGCGAGTTGCTCGTTTCCCATCTGCTTGCATCCGAGGGTTATTCGAGTCACATGAGCAACTGGGTGTTTGACCTCTTGCGGGTGAGTGATTTGCGAAATGGAACGCCGGCGACCAATGCGCCGTACCGGCATTGGGTGCGCGAGGCGGTGGCGGCGAACATGCCGTGGGATCGGTTTGCGACGCAGTTGCTTTCATCGACCGGTGACGGTTGGGACATGAACACGGCAGCGGTGGGTTACTACACGCGGGATTTCGGGATGCCGCTCGACAACCTTTCCAACACGATGCGGATCTTTTTGGGGAAACGGATGGAGTGCGCGCAGTGTCATGATGATCCTTTCGGCGATACCGAGCGTCATGACTTTTATGAACTTGCGGCTTTCACTCATGGTCAGGAACCGATCCGCAAAAAGTTGATGGAGCCGATCTATCACGAGCTGAGTGTCGGGGAAAAATATCTGACCGACGAGTATCACATCGGTCGCATGTTGTGGGACTCGGTTTACGCGCTTTCGCTTGGCGGCGATGGTTCGGGGCGGATCGCATTGCCACCGGATTATCAGTATCGTGATGGCAAACCTGGCGACTTGGTTGCGGGCAAAACGCCTTTTGGCAAAATGGTGAGGATGTCTGATCGAAAGGACAAGGGAGGTGGTCGCAAGGAATTGGCGGATTGGATGGTCAACAAGACCGACGATCAGTTCGCGGCCGTGATTGCCAACCGGATGTGGAAGCGGGTAATGGGCAAGGGGGTCATTGAGCCTGCGGATGAATATGTCGAGGCCAAGGATAGCAATCATCCCGAGTTGGTGAAGTTGCTGAGCAATCTCATGCGTGAGCTCAACTACGACCTGCGAGCATTTCAGCAGGTTTTGTTGCTCACAAGAACCTTTCAATTTGCGACCAATCCGAACGCATCAGTGGTCGAGGGCGGGGATGATTTCCACGGACGGAAAATCGAGCGGCTTTCGGCCGAGCAAATTTGGGATTCTTTGATCACTCTGGCCGATGGCGATCCCGATCGCAAGCCGAGGAGGCAACTCGACGACCGCATCAAGATCGCGGGCAGGCCGGTTCTGGTTGGCAGAAAATCGATGTCGCAACTTTCAAAGGAAGTGCTTGCTCTGCAGTCGCAAGCTGAAGTGCGTTCGTACTTCGACAGGCTGGTGGATGAGATCAAGTCCGATTCGTCTCCCGGTGGGGACGGTTCGATGATGTCGATGACGGCGGCGGGCGGACCTGGATCCGATGCGATGGTCCGTGCCTCGGAGCTCGCGTCGCCAGCGCCGCGTGGTCATTTCCTGTATGTCTTCGGCGCGTCCGACCGTGAGGTGGTTGATGGTGCGAGCAGAGAGCCGAATGTGGGTCAGGTGCTGTCGCTGATGAACGGATTTGTGAATGACCGACTGGTCAGCAGTCGCGCGGCCCATTTGTACAAAAGCCTTGAGGGCGTTGAGTCCGACGCGGAAAAAATCCGGCGCCTCTATCTCGCCATTTTGAGTCGCACGCCAACGGATGGCGAGATGTCGATGATGCTCGAGGAGCTTGCCGCACGCGGTGACGAGGGTTGTCGCAATGTCGTTTCCTGTCTGGTCATGTCCTCCGAATTTCTTTTCCTCCAATAAAGTCATGAGCGATTGTTCCTTTCCAAAGTCCGACGAACTGACCCGACGTCATTTCATGGCGAGCGCGGCGCGCACTTTTCTCGGAGTGCATCTGGTGCCCATGCTTGGACCCACGATTGCGGCTGCGGCACCCGCCAATCCTGTGGCTGGCAAGGCGAAACACGTCATTTACCTCTTCATGGCGGGCGGCATGAGCCATCTCGATACCTTTGATCCCAAGCCAAAAAAGAAGGAAGTTATGGGCAAGACCGAGGCGATCGCCACCAAGGCGGACGGCCTAATGGTCGGCCATTATCTCAGCAAGACCGCGGAGGTCATGGACAAGGTGTGTGTGATCAACTCGATGAATTCCACGCAAGGCGCGCACGAGCAGGGGGCGTATGTCATGCACACGAGTTACGACATGCGCGGGACTGTGAAGCATCCTTCTCTAGGGTCGTGGGTCTTGAAACTGGGTGGAAAGATTCATCCCGAATTGCCAGGATATGTGGCGATCAACAGCGCGCCGGAGATGACGGGCGGTGGGTTTTTCGGGGCCAAGTATTCCGCGGCTCCGGTGGGTAGTCCCGAGGAGGGTTTGAAGGATTCGCATCGTGGCCATGGGGTTTCCGATGAGGACTTCGGACGTCGGCTATCCCTGGCCGACAAGTTGAACCGTCAGTTTCACGAACGTTATCCGAATGTGGACGTCAAAGCTTACGAAGAGCTTTATCGCGATGCGGTTTCATTGATGAATTCCAAAGACCTGGAGGCCTTCGACCTGCGGCGTGAACCCGAGGGCACGCGCAATCTTTATGGTGTGGGTCGTTTTGCCCAAGGCTGCCTTCTGGCACGGCGTTTGGTCGAACGCGGCGTGCGCTTTGTCGAAGTGCAGTTGGGCGGCTGGGATACGCACTATGATAATTTCACAAGCGTGGAGGGGCGCTGCAAAGAATTTGATCAGGCCTATGCGGCTCTGCTCACGGATCTGGAAAAATGTGGCATGCTCAAGGACACGCTGGTGGTCGTTGCGACGGAATTCGGCCGCACGCCGGAGATCAATGTCGAACATCAAGGCGGGCGTGATCATCATCCTTCGGCGTTTACTTGTCTGCTCGCGGGAGGTGGAGTGAAAGGCGGTATCCGTCACGGTGAAACGGATGCCTCAGGCTCGCGGGTGAGAGAGGGACTGGTGAGTGTTCAGGATTTCAATGCCACCATTGCCCATGCGCTGGGGCTGAATTGGAACGAGATCATCACTTCACCGAGCAAGCGTCCGTTTCAGATTGCGGACAAGGGCAAGCCTTTGACATCGGTTTTTAGCTGATGTGGTACGACTGTTCGTCGAGCGATCTTTCTATCAGTGCGTAAATTTCTTCTGGCGATTTTCCCGCCTCACGAAGTGAGTCGATGGATTGTGAGTCGGCGCGTTTTGCGAGG
>CAYQRP010000149.1:0-1079 GCA_964419815.1 uncultured Luteolibacter sp.
GAATCCGCAAGCACTCCGATGATGGCCCAGTACATGGCCATGCGGAAGTCGCTGCCTGCGGATGTGATCCTATTTTACCGCCTTGGGGATTTCTATGAAATGTTCTTCGAGGACGCGAAGAGCGCCGCGCCCATCCTCAATGTCGCGCTCACGAAACGCGGCGGTACTCCGATGTGCGGCGTGCCCTACCACGCGGCGCAAGCCTACATCGCGCGCCTGCTCAAGGCCGGCAAACGCGTGGCGATCGCCGAACAAACTTCCAATCCAAAACCCGGCAAACTCGTCGAACGCGAAATCGCACGCATCCTCTCACCAGGATCGATCGACGACCTCACGCTGCTTGATGACGAGCGACCGAACTACCTCGCAGCCGTTTTCAGCCATGGAAAATCGTTCGGCCTCGCCCTGATCGATCACACGACTGGCGAATTCACGCTCTGCGAATTTTTCGAGATCAACCAACTCACCGATGAGCTCGCGCGCGTTTCGCCATCGGAGTTGCTGATCCCCGATCATCAAACTTCGCAATTCGGCGACCTGCCGAATGCGATTGCCTACGATGGTTACACCTTCCTTGCCGAGCACGCCTCGCGCATGCTCAAGGAGCATTTTGCCGTGCATTCGCTCGATGGATTCGGCTGCGCCGAAATGCCTGCAGCCTCCGGTGCCGCAGGCGCGACGCTGCATTACCTAATCCACCAACTGCGCCGACCCTGCGATCATTTGCGCCACCCGCGCGTGCGTGAAAACTCCGCGCATGTGCTCATCGATGCGGCATCGCAACGCAATCTCGATCTCGTTGACTCGCGCTCGGGCCGCCAACACACCTTGCTCGGCGTGCTCGATCGCACCGCCACACCGATGGGCGCCCGCCTGCTGCGCGATTGGATCCTGCACCCGCTGCGCGACATCACCACACTCAGCGCGCGACAGGACATGATCGCCGCATTTTTAGCGGAGCCCTTCCTGCTCGCGAAATGCCGCGACTCGCTCAAAGGCATCCGCGACATCGAGCGCACAACCTCGCGGCTCTCGCAAGGCTCCGGCAACGCGCGCGACCTGCAATCACTCGGCATCTC
>CAYQRP010000149.1:1179-3435 GCA_964419815.1 uncultured Luteolibacter sp.
GAAGACGAACGCAAACGCACCGGCATCGATTCGCTCAAGATCAAGTTCAACAATGTCTTTGGCTACTTCATCGAAATCACCAGCAGCCACCTCGCCAAGGTGCCGGATGATTACACGCGCAAGCAAACGATGGCGAATGCCGAGCGCTACATCACCCCCGCGCTCAAGGAGATGGAAAACAAGGTGCTGGGCGCCGAAGAACGCTCCAAGCAACTCGAAGCAGAGCTCTTCGCGCAACTTCGCTCGCAGGTGGTGACGCATCTCCCGCGCATCCAGCAAACCGCCGCCGCAGTCGCGGAAATCGATGTGCTCTGCGCGCTGGCCGAGGTCGCACAGGTCCACCGCCACTGCCGGCCGCGTCTCGATGCATCCAACGCACTTTCCATTTCCAACGGCCGCCACCCGGTGCTCGAGCAAACCCTGACCGACGCGAAGTTTGTGCCAAACGACACCGAACTCGACCCGGAAAGCTCGCGCCTGCAAATCCTCACGGGTCCAAACATGGCGGGCAAATCGACCTACATCCGCCAGGTTGCTCTCATCGCGGTGATGGCACAAATCGGCGCCTTCGTTCCAGCCGATGCAACTACGATGGGCCTAGTAGATCGAATTTTCTGCCGCGTCGGCGCGTCCGACGACCTCTCGCGCGGTCAATCGACCTTCATGGTCGAAATGAGCGAAACAGCACTGATCCTCAATCATGCCACCGACCGCTCGCTGGTGATCCTCGATGAAATCGGCCGCGGCACGGCGACCTTCGACGGGCTCTCGATCGCATGGGCGGTCGCCGAGCACCTGCATGATGAAATCGGCTGCCGCACGCTGTTTGCCACGCACTATCACGAGCTCACCGACCTCGCCAACACCAAGGCTGCAGTGGCGAACTGCAATGTCGCAGTGCGCGAGTGGAACGAGGAAATCATTTTCCTGCACAAAATCCTGCCTGGTGCCGCCGACAAATCCTACGGCATCCAGGTCGCCCGCCTCGCCGGCCTGCCCAAGCCGGTGGTCGAGCGAGCAAAATCGATCCTCTCGCACCTCGAACTCAACTCGAGCAAACCCGAAGCAAAAAAAGCCGGGCCCAAAGCCAAAAACACTGCGCAGGATAACCTGCCGCAAGCGAATCCGCCGCAACTGGATTTGTTCGGTGGTTTGTCCTGAAACTCGTGCTTGATTGCAACGCGCACGGCATGAGGATGGACCGCGTGAAACGAGACAAGCGACACGATGCGCGACGCGACGGTCATGTGCTGGTGCCGGGTGCCGCCATTGGCAGCATGTCGCTCATCCTTGCCGCAGGCCTCGAACTGCTCGGCATGCTCCAACACGCCAATGGCATGATCGCCGATTCCGTTTCGCGCAATGGAGCGGAAAAATTTTCCAAACAATTGCCGGAAGCCACCATCTGGATCGCAGCATGGATCTTTGCCTTCGGCCTCGCATGGGCGATTCTGGCCGTGCCGGGTCATGCACGACGCTGGTTTTTGTGGATTGCAACCTTGTTCATGGTCCTCGCATGGGCACCGGTGCTCAGCCTCGCCGCCCACCGACCGGATGTCGCCGCGCCATTCATCGCCACTTTTTGGTCGGGCCTCTGCGCGATTTTTTACACCAGCAATCACCGCATGCCCGGTGATGAATCCGACAAAAAAATTCCATGAGCCGCGCCGATTTCCCCGATGCTTTCAAAAGCCTGATCGCTGAACTCAAACGCCTGCCGGGCGTGGGTCCACGCAGCGCCGAGCGCATCGCGGTGTGGCTCATGCAAAACCCGAAGGCCGAGCCTAGATCCCTCGCCGCCGCCCTCGAAACCGCCAGCGCCACCATCCACCCTTGCCCGACCTGCGGCTTCTTCGCCACCGCCGAATCCTGCGGCATTTGCGATGACCCGAAACGCGACAGCCATTTCCTCTGCGTCGTGGAGCAGGCCACCGATGTCCTGCCGCTTGAACGATCCGGCGCAATGACCGGCCGCTACCACTGCCTTGGCGGAAAACTCTCACCCCTCGACCGCGTCTCACCCGAAGACCTGCGCATCCCCCAACTCCTGCAACGCATCGACGCCACCCTCGCCACCGGCGGCGAAATGGAAGTCGTGCTCGCCCTCGGATCCGATGTCGAAGGCGAGGCCACCGCCAACTACATCGCCGAAATGCTGCGCGGCAAAAACTGCCGCCTCACCCGCATCGCCCAAGGCCTCCCCGCCGGTGGCGGACTCGAACACGCCGACGAACTCACCCTCCTCCGCGCCATGCA
>CAYQRP010000150.1:0-3435 GCA_964419815.1 uncultured Luteolibacter sp.
GGAAGGATCGTGCGGGAGATCACATTCCATTCGTCGTTGATGCCGATGGGGATGACTGGTTGGACATTGGTGCGCGAGATCGTGCCATCGCCGGGGCCGACATTGAAATCCACATTGCTTTGGATGGGCGCGCTGATGAGATCGGCGACCGGGTTGGCGAGTTTTTTGGCGAGGTCGGCATCTTCGGCGTGGAGGATGTTGGTGACGAGTGTGATGGAAACGATCGCGCGTGTGACTTTCATTGCTTGGCTGACGGGTAAATGTTTTTCCAATC
Source organism: uncultured Luteolibacter sp. (assembly GCA_964419815.1). Lineage (GTDB taxonomy): Bacteria > Verrucomicrobiota > Verrucomicrobiia > Verrucomicrobiales > Akkermansiaceae > Luteolibacter. Next base: position 275 of record CAYQRP010000150.1, read on the forward strand.
GTTTTTCATGCTGATGACCGACCACCCGCGTTGTGGTGCTTCATCGAGGCCTTTTTCGAGTTTGCCGATGTGTGAGCCGCGGTCGTAGGCGAACTCGCGTTGGGCATCGTCGTGATGGACGATGAGTGCGAGGCGCGGGCCTTTGCCGGCGGTGGTCCATTCGAGCATCTGGAAGTCGCCATCGGAATTGCCGAAGGCGATGATCGGTCGGCGGCCGATGTGTTGTTGGATGGCGACGGGCTTGCCTTCCTTGTCGTCGATGAAATTGAGTTCCGGCAGTCGCGCGAGAACTGGTTTGCCGTCGCGGATTTCGAATTTTGTTTTGATGCTTGAGCCGATGACTTGTTCGGGTGGGATGCCGTAAACTTTCTCCGTCCACGGGCGCATGAATTCGATGCCGCCGCCGGAGACGATGAAGGTTTTGAAGCCGTTGGCGCGAAGGTAGGCGAGTGCTTCGAGCATTGGCTGGTAGACCATTTCGGTGAAGTGTTTGCCCGACTTCGGATGCTTGGCGGTGTTGGCCCAGTCGCTGACGATTTTTTCAAACTCCTCGGTGGTGGTGCCCGCGTGAGTGGCCATGGCCATTTCGAGCAGCGCGCGTTCGCCGCCGGCGAGGGCGGTTTTCAGATCACCTTTCAGCACTGATGCGAAGGGCTCCTTGTCTTTCCATTCCGGGTGTGAGGGGGCGAGTTGTTTGATGCGATCGAAGATGAAGAAGGCTTGGAAATACATCGGCTGCTCGCTCCACAGCGTGCCGTCGTTGTCGAAGGTGGCGATGCGTTCGGCGGGTGGCACGAAATCGGCAGAGCCATCGGTCGTTGTCTTTGCAACAAAGGCGGTGATGGCTTTTTTCGCAGGGCCATCATTCCACGAGGGGAGCGGATCGGCGGCGTGCAGCGATGCGGTGATGAGTGCGAGGGTGGCGACAACGAGTGATTTCATGGGGTGATCGAAAAAGGGCCGCACCCACCGAGTGCGGATGCGGCCTTTGGGTTTTGGGAATTTGAGATTACTGTTTCGAACCTGCGGTGACGGCTTCCATCACGCGGTCGAGGTTGAAGCTGCCGGGTTTTTGGCGTGGGGGGAATTCGCGGAAGCTTTGCAGCCATTTGCCGACATAGGCACCTGCGGGTGCGATGATGAACATGCGGTCGAGGTACCAGCGTTGGTAGCCGATCGCGTTTTCGTGTTCGGCGCGCTCGAAGGGATCCATGCGCAGGTTGCAGATTTTCGGAGCGCGGAGTTCGGTGAAGGGATTTTGCCAGACCTTGAGTCCTTCTTCTTCTTGTTCGAGGAAGGTCACCTTCCAGTTGCCGTAGCGGAGGGCGGCGACGCTGCCGTCATCGGTCCAGTAGATGAACTCATTGCGAGGCCATTTTGCTTCGCCTTTGAGTGCGGGACCGAGATCGTATCCGTCGAGGTGGACCTTGTAGGTCATGCTGCCGATCTTGCGGCCTTTGCGGAGTTCGTCTTTGGCGGTCGTGTCACCTGCGGCGGCGACGAGCGTGGTGAGCATGTCTTCGTGGGCGGCGATGTCGTTGACGATCGTGCCGGGCTTGATCGTGCCGGGCCAGCGGATGAGCGTGGGGACGCGGTAGCCGCCCTCCCATTGCGTGTTTTTCTCGCCGCGGAACATCGTGGTGCCGCCATCAGGCCAGGTGAAGGTTTCGGCGCCGTTGTCGGACGAATACATCACGATCGTGTTGTCATCGATGCCGAGTTCCTTGAGTTTGTCGAGCACCTCGCCGACATGGCCATCGTGTTCGACCATGCCGTCGGCGTACACGCCGAGACCGGTCTTGCCTTCGGACTCTGCCTTGAGGTGGGTGAAGATGTGCATGCGGGTCGAGTTCCACCACATGAAGAAGGGTTTCTCGGCTTTGACGGCACGCGTCATGAAATCAAGCGCCTTGGCATTCACCTCCTCGTCGATGGTTTCCATGCGCTTTTTGGTGAGCGGGCCGGTGTCTTCGATTTTGCCATTGGCGAAGCTGTGAATCACGCCGCGCGGGCCGAATTTCTTTTTGAATTCAGGATCCTTCGGGTAGTCGGGGTTTTCCGGTTCTTCTTCGGCGTTGAGGTGGTAGAGGTTGCCGTAGAATTCATCGAAGCCGTGAGCGGTGGGCAGCATTTCGTCGCGGTCGCCGAGGTGGTTTTTGCCAAACTGGCCGGTCATGTAACCTTGAGCCTTGAGCAGTGTCGCGATGGTTGGATCCTCTTTCTTCATGCCTTCGGGCGCACCGGGAAGGCCGACCTTGGTGAGGCCGGTGCGGATGGGCGATTGGCCGGTGATGAAGGCGGCGCGGCCTGCGGTGCAGCTTTGTTGACCGTACCAGTCGGTGAACATCGCGCCTTCTTTGGCGATGCGGTCGATGTTCGGCGTTTTGTAACCCATCATGCCGTTGTTGTAGGCGCTGATGTTGAACTGGCCGATGTCGTCGCCCCAGATGACCAGGATGTTGGGTTTCTTGGGAGCGGCGTGCGCGGTGGCAAGCAGGCAGAGTCCGAGCGCGAGGGCTGAGAATTTTGTTTTCATCGTGTGTGTGGATTGGAGGCCAAGGCAGGCAAGAAGCTATGCTCAGCGACCATCCATGTTGGCAGGACCTAGCATCCCCCACCATTGGACTTTGGTCCAATAAGCGCCTCTTACGCTTTTGCGGATTCGAAACCGGCGGCCACGCAGAGCCTCACGAGTTCGGCGACCGAGGCCGCCTGCATTTTTTCCATGACGCGGGCGCGGTGGACTTTCACGGTTTTTTCGACGATGCCCAGTTCGGCGGCGATTTGTTTGTTGAGAGATCCCGAGATCACCCATGCCATGACTTCGCGCTCGCGATCGGTGAGGCTGGCGATGCGTTCGTGGATGGAGCCGGTCTGGGTGAGTTCTTTGATTTGAGCGCGGTGTTTTTCGAGAGCTTCCTCGATGGCTTGGAGGAGATCGTCGTGGTCGAAGGGTTTGGCGAGAAAAGTGACCGCGCCATTTTTGATCGCTTGAACGGTGGCCGGAATCGTGGCGTTGCCGCTGATGAAAACAATCGGGCAAGCGGCGGGCATGGCGGCGATTTGTTTTTGCACTTCGAGTCCGTTCATGCCGGGCAGGTGGAGGTCGAGCAGCAGGCAGGCGGGTTGGATCGGCGCGTGTGCGATGGCGTCGAGAAAAT
>CAYQRP010000151.1:0-3386 GCA_964419815.1 uncultured Luteolibacter sp.
TTCCCCTCCCCAACCCCAATTTTATGAGCAAATCGACCATGGACGGCGCACAGGCGCTCATCAGGACCCTCGACGATCTCGGCATCGAGTACATTTTCGGGTATTCCGGCGGTGCCGCGATTCCGATTTTCGACGCCTTGGAGACGGTGAAGACGAAGATGAAATTCATCCTCGTGCGTCACGAGCAAGGCGCGGTGCACATGGCCGATGGCTATGCCCGCGCGACTGGCCGCCCCGCTGCGGTGCTGGTGACCTCCGGCCCCGGCGCCGGCAACACCGTCACCGGCCTGATGACCGCGATGATGGACTCGGTGCCGATGCTGGTGATTTGCGGTCAGACCGTGACCTGGATGCTCGGCAAGGACGCCTTCCAAGAGGCTGATATTTTCGGCATCACCATTCCGGTGGTGAAGCACAACTACCTCGTGAAGGAAACCAACGCGCTGCCGCGCATCGCCCGCGAGGCCTATCACATTTCGACCACTGGTCGTCCCGGCCCGGTGCTGATCGATGTGCCCAAGGACATTTCGCAAGGTCCCTTCACTGGTGACATGAATGCTCCGCTGCAACTTCCGGGATATCATCCAGAATCGGCGAAGGAAATTTGTGCCAAATCGGTGAAGCAGGCCGCCGACCTCATCGCCAAGGCCAAGCGCCCGGTGATTCTTGCCGGCCAAGGTTGCATGATCGCGCGCGCCGACAAGGAGCTGCGCTATCTTGCCGAGACGCTCAAGGCGCCGGTCACCACCACGCTGCTCGGCAAGGGCGTTTTCCCCGAGACCCACCCGCTCTCGCTTGGCATGCTTGGCATGCACGGCACGGCCTACGCGAACAAGGCGATGATCGAATGCGACCTGCTTCTCAATGTCGGCTCGCGTTTCGACGACCGCATCATCGGTCAGCCCGCGAAGTTCTGCAAAGACGCCCAGATCATTCACATCGACATCGATCCCGCCGAAATGGGCAAGATGATTCAACCGAATGTGCAAATCGTCGGCGATGCGAAAGCCGCGTTGGCGGAGATCAATGAAAAGATCGGCCCGCTCGAAACCACCGAGTGGCTCAGCAAGCTCGATGGTTACAAAAAGAAATTTCCGCTTAGTTATAAAAAGCAAGGCGGCCTGCGCATGCAGCAGGTGATCGACGAGCTTTACGAACTCACCGAAGGCAAGGCGATCGTCTCGACCGATGTCGGCCAGCACCAGATGTGGGCCGCGCAATTTTACAAAAACCACGAGTCCTTTCACTGGCTCTCTTCGGGTGGCGCGGGCACGATGGGCTTTGGTTTCCCTGCCGCCATCGGCGCGCAACTTGCCTGCCCGGACAAGACAGTCATTTCGATCTCCGGCGACGGCGGATTCCAGATGACCCTCTTCGAACTCGCCACCGCGCAGCTTCACAAACTGCCGATCAAGATCGTGGTCCTCAACAACCACTACCTCGGCATGGTGCGCCAATGGCAGGAGCTGTTCTACGAGGATCGCACCTCCGGCGTCGACCTCATCGGCAATCCCGATTTCTGCAAACTCGCTGCCGCCTACGGCATCCCATCGGTGCACATCAAGCGCCCGGCGGATGTCACCCGCATGCTGGAAAAAGCCCTCGCCTACAACGACGGCCCCATCCTCATCCACGCGGAGTGCGTCAAGACCGACAATGTGTTCCCAATGATCCCTGCCGGCGCGGCTCTCGAAGACATGATCACCGAAGCGCCCAAGCAGAAGATGGCCAAACCCGTCGGTTCCACATGATGAAATGACACGCGGCTTTGGTGTTTGGATGATTGAAATTTTCCAGGCCACACCGGAGCCAAGCCCTTCGTTCTTCACCCGGATCTTTCAACTCATAACAAATTTCCCATGCCCAACATCGTCACCACCGACACACCGGTGCCCGCACCGATCATCGCCCGCGGCCCGAGCCACACGCTTTCGATTCTGGTCAACAACCAGCCCGGCGTGTTGATGCGCATCTGCCAGGTGTTCTCGCGCCGCGGTTTCAACATCGACTCGCTCGTCGTTTCCGAAGGACGCAACGCAAACTTTTCGCGCATGACCATCGGCATTTCCGGCGACCCGCAAGGGCTCAGTCAGATCATCATGCAGGTCGGCAAGCTCATCGATGTGATCCATTGCTTCGAGCACACCTCCGCCGATTCGGTCACCAAGGAAATGGTGCTCATCAAAATCCAGTGCTCGCCCGAGGAGCGCTCGATGGCTTTGCAGATCACCGAACACTTCGCCGGCAAAACCGTCGATCTCACACCGACTTCGATGATCGTCATGATCAACGGCGACAGCCCAAAAGTCGATGCCGCCATCACGATGTTCTCGCAGTTCAACATCATTGAGACCGTCCGCACCGGCAAGGTCGTGATGGCTCGCGGCGAGCAGCCGACTTGAGATCGCGACGCTTTCATTTGTCCCAACAAGCCATTGGCCGCATGCGCCAATGGCTTGTTGCTTTATGGAATCGCGCGTTGGGCCGAATAATGCATGGACAAACCTCTTCCCCGCGCCTCATTTTACGCGCGCCATGCTGAGCGCCATCATCTTCCTCATCCTCGGACTTGTTCTTTTGGTTTACGCGGCCGACTACCTCGTCAAAGGCGCGTCGCATGTTGCCACCGACCTTGGCATTTCACCGCTCGTGGTCGGCCTCACGGTGGTCGCCTTCGGCACCAGCGCGCCCGAGCTTGCGGTTTCCATCATGTCGGCGTTCAAGGGCGAGGCGGATCTCGCGCTTGGCAACGTGGTGGGCTCCAACATTTTCAATGTCCTGTTTATCCTTGGCATCTCGGCCATGATTGTCCCTCTGGTCGTTCATCAGCAACTCGTTCGCTTTGATGTCCCGATCATGATTGGAACATCGCTGCTGTTGTACGGACTTTCATACGACGGCAAAATTTCGCTGATCGATGGCGCGCTGCTCTTTGGCATTGCGCTCGCATACACCACATTTCTCATCAGGCAATCGCGCAAGGAAAAGGATGCGGAGGTCGTCGCGGAATACCAAGCGGAGTACGGTCAACACGGGGAAAAACCCAAGTGGGCGCGCAACATTCTTTTCATCGTGCTCGGTCTCGCAGGCCTCGTGCTTGGCTCGCGTTGGCTGGTGGAAGGCGCCGTGTTCATCGCGCGTCACTTCGGCGTGTCAGAGCTCATCATAGGACTCACCATCGTCGCTGCCGGCACTTCTCTGCCCGAGGTCGCGACATCGATCATTGCCGCCGTCAAGGGCGAGCGCGACATCGCCGTTGGCAATGTCGTCGGCTCCAACATCTTCAACATTGTCGTCGTGCTTGGCTTGTCATCGATCGTCGCGCCCTCAGGCGTCGAAGTCGATGCGGCAGCACTCAAGTTCGACATTCCCGTCATGATCGGCGT
>CAYQRP010000152.1:0-3369 GCA_964419815.1 uncultured Luteolibacter sp.
GGCCTGATGCTTCTCAGTTTTTTGTCTCGATCGCCTTGAGCACATCGGCCGCTTGCTGCTCGGTTGATGCAGAGAGGTCGAGCCACACGAGTTTGCCGTCCTTGAAGAGGAAGGCTTGGCGTTTGGCAAAGCCCATCGTGGTTGGAACGCCGAAGGCTTTGACGATTGTCGCGTCCTCGTCGGCGAGCAGGTCGAAGGGCAGTCGGTATTTTTCGCGAAAGGCTTTTTGGGATTTGGGTGAATCGGTGCTGACGCCGAGGACCTTCACACCTTTTTCAGTGAGCGTCGCAAAGGCATCGCGAAGGCTGCAGGCCTGTTTCGTGCAACCGGGCGTGTCGGCCTTTGGGTAGAAATAAACGAGAAGCCATCCGCTGGCGCCGTACTCGGCAAGTGCGATGGTGACACCTTCCTGGTTTTTCTGCGACGCCTGTGGGAGATGGGCGCCGATTGCGAGTGTTTCGGTGGCGTTGGCGGCAAAGAGGCTGGCGCCGAGAGCGGAGAGGGCTTTGACGAATGCGGACATGAACGGAGGATCCGCTCTGAAGTGCGGTCGCGCAAGTCCGTCCTTCGCGGGTGTTTGGTTCGGGCAATTTGCGTCTTGATCGCAATGCGGGAGGCAAGCAATTTGGCTTTGCCCGATGGAGGATCCGAGACAAAAAATCGAAACCGTATACGAGGGGATTCCTGCATCGCCGGGCATTGCAATCGCTCCCTTGCACATCATCGCGCGCGGATTTTCGGCGCCCGATGTGTATGAAATTGCCGAGTCCGAGGTGGAGCACGAACAGGAGCGCTTCAATGCGGCACTGGAGTCCACCAAGCGCCAGCTCGTCGAGTTGCAGGGGCGGCTTGAGGACCTTTCGGGCGACAATGAAAGCGGCATTTTCGAGGCTCATGTGATGATGCTTGAAGACCGCTCGCTGGTTGAGCGGGTCTTGGCAGCGATCGCAAGCCGCCGGCAGAATGCTGAGTATGCGTTTTATGCGGTGATGCAAAATTTCCTCGAGGCGATGCGGCGGATTCCCGATCCGTTTTTGCGCGAGCGCACGGCCGATCTCGAAGATGTCGCGCAGCGGTTGCTGCGAAATTTTTCGCCCGACAGTGACAGTCGTCATGGCGGGCCCGATGGTCGGCACATCCTGGTGGCTTATGATTTGGCACCATCCGACACCGCATCGATGAATCGCGGTCAGGTGCTGGGCTTTGCCACCGAGCAGGGCAGTGTCAACTCCCACACGGCGATTCTTGCGCGGGCCTTCGGTGTGCCGGCGATCGTCGGTCTTGAGGATACGGTGATCGACATGATCGCGCTCGCCCCGGCGATTCTCGACGGCTACACGGGCAAGCTGATTCTTTATCCGACTGAAGAAACGCTCGCGCGGTATCGTCAGTTGAGTGACGAAAAAGAACGGGTGCGCAGTTTGGTGGATGCCAAGCGCGGAGACGCGACCGAGACGATTGATGGTCGCCCGCTGACGGTTTCCGCGAACATCGAAATCGTGGAAGAGCTGCCATTGGTCAAACGCAGCGGCGCCAAGGGGGTGGGGCTTTACCGCACCGAGTTCCTGTTGCTCGGCGGCGATGAGATTCCTGACGAAAAATTTCAATCCGAAACCTACGCGCGAGTGGCCGCCGAAATGTCGCCGCATACGGTGATTGTTCGCACGCTTGATGCGGGTGGGGACAAATTGCCTGTCGAGCCGCTTACCGAGCCCGAGCCGAACCCGTTTCTTGGCTGGCGCGGCATTCGCGTTTCGTTGGCAAGGCCTGCGATGTTCCGCGAGCAGGTGCGCGCGATTTTGCGGGCAAGCGCGAAGGGCAAAATTGCCGTCATGTTTCCGATGATCTCGGCGCTTTCCGAAGTCCGTCGCGGCAAAGAGATGGTTTTGCAGTGCATGGACGAACTCGAACAGGAGGGCATTCCCTTTGATTCAAATCTCCCGGTGGGCGTCATGATCGAAGTGCCGGCCGCCGCGCTCTGCGCGGACTTCATTGCGCCGGAAGTGGATTTCTTCTCGATCGGTACCAACGACCTCATCCAGTACACCGTCGCGGCCGATCGCGTGAATCCGCATGTGGCCGACCTTTATCGACCGACGCATCCGGCGGTGATCCGATTGATCAAACGCACCATTGATGCGGCGAGCGACAATGGCATTTGGACCGGGATTTGCGGTGAAATGGCCGGAGATGTGCGACTCACGCCCCTGCTGATCGGTTTGGGCGCCGAGGAACTTTCGGTGGGCCCGCAACAGGTTTCAAGGGTAGGTCATGCGATCCGATCGCTGAGCTATGCCGAGTGCGCGGCAATGTCGGATGCTGCCTTGAAGCACCCGCGCAGCCAAGGCGTGCTCGAGCTCTCGATGGAACTGGCGCGCAAACGCTATGGCGAGTTGCTCGATTGAGAGCCAATGAGCTGAATCGGCAGCAGATCAATAAACCGGCGCGTCGCTGTAAGCATCGCCACCGCCGCCGCCCGAACCTTGGATCTTGTCCTTGGTCCAGATCACCGCCTGCTTGGTGTCGCGATACATGCCGATGATCGTGTTGCAGGAGTTGAGGGACAACAGAGCGAGGGCGAGAAGGGCGAATTTCATGGACCTTGACTTAGCCTGTTCAAATCCTTCGGAAAAGCAAAAAATACGTAAAACCGAAATAATTGGGGGTGTATTCCAAGGGTTTTCGGCCATGGGCTTTGCGAAAAACCCGCCTGATCCCGATGGAATTTGCTTTACAATGGTCGGGCGATTCCTATTTTCCGCGTCCCGATCCGCCCTGCGGTCAGTCACAACCAACCTTTTTTCCGTCATGAAAGTTCTCTCCTCACTTGCCTCCGCCAAGCGCCGTCACGCCGATTGCCAAGTCGTGAAACGCAAAGGAACGGTTTACGTGATCTGCAAGTCGAACCCCAAGTTCAAGGCTCGTCAGGGAGCGACTCCCGGCACGCGTCTCTCGAAGAAGGGTCTGTAATTTTCCGAGAGCTTTGGCCACCTGCGTGGTCCAGAATTCTTCATCATCGATGCCGCCAAACACAGGCGGCATTTTTTTGCGGCGTGTAGCTCAATCGCGCGCCAAGTATTCCAGCACGCGTGACGCGGCGGTGAGGCCGAAGTTGGCGGTCAGATGGGTCGCGGTGCCAAAGCCAGAGGCGCAATTCAATCGCAGCTCCGCATCGTTGGGTCGTTCACTTGAGACCGTGCCGTCGCATTGCGGATAGGCTTGCGGTTCGTCGGAGAAGACCGCGTCGATGCCGAGCGGTGCGGGCTTTTGGCCCAGCGGGGTTTTGGGAAATCCGTGTTCGCGGCGGAGCGTGCGGCGCAACTGATGGAGCAGCGGATCCTTGCCGCTGTGGGCGAGGTCGGCGACGCG
>CAYQRP010000153.1:0-3366 GCA_964419815.1 uncultured Luteolibacter sp.
AGCGAAAATGGCTTGGCCGTAGTGAAACGAAGGCAATCCCTCCCTGTCCGTTTTTCGCGGATCGTGGATCGTGGATTGAGGATCGAAGATCTCGCATTGAAGAAGCGGATGTTCATTCGATAGAGGATCATCTTCCCTCCGCGCCCGTTTAAAATCCACGCTTGTCGCCGGTAGCGATTTTTTGGCAAAGTGATAACCACGATGAATTCCCCATCCTCTATCGGTCGCCGTCGTTTCCTTCAATCCACATTTTCGGCAGGGGCGGCTTGGGCAGCACCGCAGATCCTTAGGGCTGAAACCCTTGGAAATGCCAAAAAAGCAGCGGCGAACTCGCGCATCGGCATGGGATTCATCGGCATGGGTTTGATATCCGACGGTCACCTGCGTTCGTTTCCCGGCATGCGCAATGTTCAGCCCATCGCGGTGTGCGATGTGAAATCATGGCAGTTGCAAAAAGCGGTCGGCGTTCTGAAGGAAATCGGTTTCAAAGACAGCCTGGCGACCAGTCGCTTTGAGGAGGTGCTTGCCCATCCGGATGTTGATGCGGTTTGCGTGACCACTCCCGATCACTGGCACGCGGGCATTGCTCTTGCGGCCATGAAGGCCGGCAAGGACGTCTATGTCGAGAAGCCGATGACCCTCACCATCGAGGAGGGTAAGGCCTTGGTAGCGGCGGAGAAAAAGTACGGACGCATCCTGCAGGTTGGCAGTCAGCAGCGTTCGGACATCCGTTTCCGCATGGCGGCGAATCTGGTACGCAATGGTCTGATCGGCGAGGTGAAAGAGGTTTATTGTCAAATCGGTGAGTTTCCCCAGCCGCCGGAAAAAGAGCAGAACATTCCTGTGCCCGAAGGTTTCGACTATGACCGCTGGCTGGGTCCCACGCCTTTCTTCGAGTACTCCGACAACCGCGTGCTTGGTTTTTACGGTGGCGGCTGGCGTTCTTACTGGGAATACGGCAGTCGTAAATTCGGTGATTGGGGGGCGCATCACTTCGACATCGTCCAGTGGGCGCTGGGCATGGACGAGAGCGGTCCCGTCGAGTTCATTCCGGCAGGTTTTGAAGGGGCGACCCACCATCACTATCGCTACGCCAACGGCATCACCGTTTGGCGTGACAGGAAGCCGGACAAGGAGCACCAGATCCGCTTTATTGGCACCAAGGGCGAGGTGTTGGTGAGCCGTGGAAAAATCGATGCCTCATCGAAAGAGCTTCTTCGTCACAAGTTTGGACCCAATGACATCCAAGTTTACGAATCCAAGGATCATCGCAAAAATTTCATCGAGTCGATCGTGAGCCGCAAGCCCACCATTTGCCCGGCGACCGTAGGTCATCGCACCGGGACGATCTGCCAGTTGGCGGGAATCGCCGAGCGCACCGGTCGCGCGATCAAGTGGGATCCGGTGGCGGAACAGATCGTCGGCGACGATGCCGCCAAGGCGATGCAGGATCGGCCACGCCGCGCAGGCTATGAAATGCCTGCCTGATTTCCGATATTGCCGATCTCACACGCAGTGGGCGATGCATTTCGCCTTTCGCTTTAACAAAGCCAGAGCACCACAATCTGCGCGACAAGGATGCGCATGAGCATGGTGAGAGGATAAACGTTGGCGTAGGCAAGTGAGGGGTAGTCGGATCGGGTCAACCTCGTGGAGAACGCCAGCGCAGGTGGATCGGTCATGCTGCCCGCAAGCACGCCCGAGAGGGTAAGGTAATTTACCTTCATGAACTTGCGTCCGATGATGCCCGCAATGAGCAGGGGCAGTGTTGTGACCAAGGCGCCAATGAGCATCCAGCGCAAGCCGGTGGCCGAAAACGCGGTTTCCACAAACTTGCCGCCGGCACTGAGTCCCACGCAGGCAAGAAAGAAGATGATGCCGAGTTCACGGAATGCGGTGTTGGCATTGATCGGCATGTGAATCACCAAAGGACCGATTCGTCCCATCCTTCCCATCAAGATGGCAATGATCAGCGGTCCTCCAGCAAGACCGAGCCGCAAGGGCACAGGCATGCCCGGCAAGGGCCATGGGTACAGGCCAAACAGGATGCCCACCGTGACTCCGATGAAGATGGAAGCAAAACTGGTTTCGTTGAGTTGACGCACCGAATTTCCAAGCTTCTTCGAAGCTCCTTCGATGCCTGCCTCTTCGCCAACGATGTAGAGCATGTCGCCGAACTGAAGTTTGAGATCGGGAATGGCGGTGATGATCATGTCCTGACGGCTGACGCGACTCACCGTCACACCAAATTTTTCGCTGATTCGTGTGGCGGCGATGGTTTTTCCGATCATGTCCTTGCGGGTGACGATGATGCGTTTCGCGACGATGTTGCCGGGAGCCTTGCGGAGGTCTTCATCGACTCGCGAGCCGATGCCGAGAGTGGCCCGTTCGAGTTGTTCCGGCGCGCCTACTGCGAGGATGACATCGCCCACATGCAATACGGTGTCGATGGTGGCTGCGCTTACTTCCTCATGATCCTTGCGGCGGATCCGTGACACGACTGCTCCTTCGTCACCAAGTCCTGGTACATTGCGAATGCTTACTCCGTCGAGATTCGGATTTTCCACGCGGATTGAAGCGCGTTCGGGTTCTTTCACGCCGCGCGACATGGCAATCTTGAGGTCCTCAAGTTCTTTTTTCGGGTCGATCCGAAAAAGCACGCGGATCAGCAAAATCACCAAGATGATGCCGACTACGCCGAAAGGGTAGGCCACCGCATAGGCCATTGCGGCCTGACTTCCGAGATCGGGGTGGCTGCCCATCGCTTGCTGGGCTGCGCCGAGCGAAGGCGTATTGGTCGTGGCACCGGACAAGACCCCTGCAAGAATGCCCGCATTCGAATCCGGCAGGAAGCGTCCGAGCAGAAAGGTCAGCAGCGTGCCTGTGAGTACGATGGTGAATGCCAAGGCGTTGAGCTTTAATCCGTCGTTTTTGAGCGAATTGAAAAATCCCGGACCAAGCTGCAGGCCGACCGTGAAGACAAACAAAGCGAGACCGAATTCCTTGAGGAAAGACATCAGGTGAGGATCGAGTGTAAGCCCGAAGTGCCCGAGCAGCAGCCCGCTGAAAAGCATGCCTGCGACGCCGAGCTTGATGCCTCGAATTTTCACGCTGCCGATCAGCAATCCGAGAATGGCAGTGAGCGAAATGACGAGTATCGGTTCCGCGTGGGGTGAAACTTGCCTGATGCCTTGAAGGAGCTCGTTCACAATCCGATCATGCCCATTCGCTGCCGCCTGACAACGCATATGCTCTCAAAATCCGGTCGCATCAGGATGGGTGGCTGATTGCTTGTCGGCGGGGTGACCTACCTTTTTTTCAAACAGGCGGCGAAAGCGCCATCGCTTTGATCACGGAAGGGCAGGG